>CAKRJM010000173.1 GCA_934351765.1 uncultured Lachnospiraceae bacterium
CTGCGGAATAGAAAATGTGTATGAAAACCGGGTATTGGAAGAATGCATCTGCGAGATAAAAAAGAAAGTTACGGAGGGCTGATGTGATAGCCGGCCCGGAGTGAAGTGTAACTGTTATAGTGGATTCAGAACAAATCTGCTTGGCTCTGAATTTAATAAATAATTTCTACATTACATTCAAAAAGTATGTTATACTAAAGGGAAGAATAAGACAAAGGGGGTATCAGGAATGCTGCGTTTTCAGGATATTTTAGGACAAGATCAGATCAAAGAATACTTTCAGAATGCCTTGAAACGACATCAGTTTTCCCATGCCTATATTCTGACCGGGGAAGCTGGAATGGGGCGGAAAAGCCTGGCAAACGCCTTTGCCATGACGCTCCAGTGCGAGAACGGTGAGACGGAGCCCTGCGGGACATGCCACTCCTGCAAACAGTTTTTAAGCGGAAATCATCCTGATGTGATCTATGTGCGCCACGAAAAACCGGCCAGCATCGGTGTGGATGATGTGCGGGAGCAGGTGGTGGACGATGTGGCGGTGAAGCCGTACAGCAGCCCCTATAAAATTTATATCATCGACGATGCGGAGCTTCTGACGCCCCAGGCGCAGAATGCACTGTTAAAGACCATTGAGGAGCCGCCGGAGTATGCGGTGATCTTTTTCCTGACGACCAATGCGGAGAGTTTTCTGCCGACGATCCTTTCCCGGTGCACGGTGCTCAAGTTAAAACCGCTGTATGATTCGGTCATTAAGGATTATCTTATAAAAGAATGTAAGGTGTCTGCCCATCAGGCGGATATCTGTACGGCTTTTGCCAGGGGAAATCTCGGAAAAGCCATTGCTCTGTCGTCTTCCGAGGAGTTTATGCAGCTCCAGGAGCTGGTGATGCGGCTGCTGAAAAAGGTATCGGAGATGGCGGTTTATGAAATGGTCAGTGCATTAAAGGATTTAAAAGATTCCGGTTTCCGGATCGGGGACTGCCTGGAATTCATGCAGCTCTGGTTCCGCGATGTACTGATGTTCAAGGCGACTCAGGACAGTTCGCTTCTGATCTTCAAGGATGAATATAAATATTTAAAGGAAGTCTCGGATCACAGTGATTATGCCGGAATCGAGAAGATCCTTGCGGCGATCGACAAGGCGCGGGTGCGTCTCGACGCCAACGTGAATTTCGAGCTCACCATGGAGCTTATGCTGTTAGTAATGAAGGAGAATATTTTATGATAAAGGTAGTTGGCGTGCGGTTCCGCACGGCAGGAAAGATTTATTTTTTCGATCCCGGAAAGCTTCATATCAAAAAGGGCCAGCATGTCATTGTTGAGACGGCGCGCGGCGTGGAATATGGTTATGTGCTTACCGGAGAGCGGGAGGTGACCGATGACAAGGTGATCCAGCCCTTAAAGCCGGTGCTTCGGATCGCCACAAAAGAAGATGATGCCATCGAGGAAAAGAACAAAAAGAAGGAAAAGGAAGCCTTTAAGATCTGCCAGAAAAAGATCGAGAAGCATCATCTGGAGATGAAGCTGATCGATGCAGAATATACGTTTGATAACAATAAGGTTCTGTTTTATTTTACGGCCGACGGCCGGATCGATTTCCGTGAACTGGTAAAGGATCTGGCTTCGGTATTCAAGACCAGAATTGAGCTGCGCCAGATCGGTGTCCGTGACGAGACAAAGATCCTCGGCGGTGTCGGAATCTGCGGCCGGCCCCTGTGCTGCCATTCTTATCTGTCGGAGTTTATTCCGGTGTCCATTAAAATGGCAAAGGAGCAGAATCTGTCCTTAAATCCCACAAAGATCTCCGGAACCTGCGGCAGACTGATGTGCTGCTTAAAGAATGAGGAGGAGACATACCGTTATCTGAACAGCAAGCTCCCCGGTGTCGGCGATTATGTGACTACTGATGACGGTCTGAAGGGAGAAGTTTCTTCGGTCAATGTGCTGCGCCAGAGGGTAAAGGTTCTGGTTCATCTGGAAAATGATGAGAAGGAGCTCCGGGATTATGGTGCGGAGCAGTTAAAGTTCCGGCCAAGAAAGCGGAAGGACAAGGAAAAAGTGAATTCCAAGGAAGAGAAAGAACTGAAGAAGCTGGAGGCCATGGAGAAAAGGGAAGGAAAGTCTAAGCTCAATGACAATTAAGCTGCTGCCCAATGAGCGGATCGACGAGCTGCAGAGAAACGGCTACCGCATTATCCAGAACGAGAAGAAGTTTTGTTTTGGCATGGATGCGGTTTTGCTTTCCGGTTTTGCGAGAGCCGGAAAGGGAGAGCGGGTGCTGGATCTGGGAACCGGAACCGGCATTATCCCGATCCTCATGGAAGCCAAGACGGAGGGGGAATCCTTTACCGGGCTGGAGATCCAGGAGGAAATGGCCGAGATGGCGGCGAGGAGTGTGAAGCTCAACGGGCTGGAAGAAAAGGTTTCGATCATACAGGGAGATCTGAAGGAAGCCTCGAAGCGATTCGGAAAGGCTTCTTTTGATGTCGTCACATGCAATCCGCCGTACATGAACCAGAATCATGGATTAAAAAATCCGGACGAGCCGAAGGCCATTGCCCGGCATGAACTGCTGTGCAGCTTTGAAGATGTAGCCAGAGAGGCAGCGGCTCTTTTAAAATCCGGCGGCCGGCTTTATCTGGTACATCGTCCTCACAGGCTGACGGAGATTTTTGAGACACTGCGGGCTCATAAGCTGGAACCGAAGCGTATGAAGTTTGTACATCCCTTTGCGGATGCGGAGGCAAATATGGTGCTCATTGAGGCGTTCCGCGGCGGCCGACCCCAGATGCGGGTGGAAGCGCCGGTGATCGTTTATGAGAAGCCTGGAGTTTATACGAACGAAATTTATGAAATCTATGGATACTAAAATCCGGATAAAAACAGGAGGCGGAATATGGCGGGACAGCTTTATATCTGCGCGACACCCATCGGGAATCTGGAGGACATTACGCTCCGGGTTCTGCGCACATTAAAGGAAGTGGATGTGATCGCGGCGGAGGATACGAGAAATACCATTAAGCTTCTGAACCATTTTGAGATCAAAACGCCCATGACCAGCTATCATGAGTATAATAAGGTGGACAAGGCGCGGTATCTGGTGGAGCAGATGGCGCGAGGCGTCTCCGTGGCGCTGGTGACAGATGCGGGAACTCCGGCGATTTCCGATCCCGGAGAGGAGCTGGTACGCCAGTGCTATGAAGCGGGGATCTCCATGACCTCACTGCCCGGTCCGGCGGCCTGTATCACAGCCCTGACGATTTCCGGGCTTCCCACAAGGAGGTTCTGTTTTGAAGCATTTCTTCCGGCGGACAAAAAGGAACGGAAAGAGGTGCTGGAGGAGCTTCAGTCTGAAACGAGAACGATGATCATTTATGAAGCACCTCATCATCTGGCCAAAACCTTAAGGGAGCTGGCGGAGGCCCTCGGCGACCGCCGGATCTCCATCTGCAAGGAGCTGACCAAGACCTTTGAGCAGGTGTTCCAGACAACGCTTTTTCAGGCGGCGGAGCGGTTTGAGACGGAGACTCCCCGCGGAGAGCAGGTGCTTGTCATTGAGGGACGGAGCCGTGCGGAGATGAAGGCGGAGGAACAGAAAAGCTGGGAAGAAATTCCGCTTTCAGAGCATATGGAACGGTATCTTTCCCAGGGAATCGAGAAAAAAGAAGCCATGCGAATGGTGGCAAAGGACCGCGGGATTTCCAAAAGAGAGGTTTATCAGGGGCTGCTGGAGAAATAAGATTCGGAACAATCAGTCGTTGCAGGTTCTGTCGTATTTATGCTATAATGACAAAAGATAATCATTATCAGGAAAATACGATTGGAGGAACTTCATTATGAAAAAACTGACTGTGAAAAAGGGCAGTGAATGTATGGCATGTCTTGGCTGTGAGATTGCATGCTCCGAAGCTTTTTATAAGGAATTTGATCCGGCTAAGTCCTGTATTAAGATCGGGGAGAAAAAGGGAACGGTAAAGCCCGCGGTATGTGTGCAGTGTGGAAAGTGTGCGAAGGCCTGCGAACATGGTGCGATCAAGCAGAATGCAAAGGGTGTTTACATGATTGACAAGAAGCTTTGCGTAGGCTGCGGAAAGTGTGTGGAAGCATGTCCTTTCGGTGTTATGGTTATGCCAGAGGGTGCGGCAAATCCGTCCAAGTGCATTGCCTGCGGAATCTGTGTAAAGGCTTGTCCCGCAGATGTACTTGAGATTGTAGAGGCTTAAAAACAGATAGGTGCGTCCTGGTTCTGAATGGGCGTTCCGCCCATATAAA
This sequence comes from uncultured Lachnospiraceae bacterium, assembly GCA_934351765.1. Classification (GTDB taxonomy): domain Bacteria; phylum Bacillota; class Clostridia; order Lachnospirales; family Lachnospiraceae; genus Lientehia. Next base: position 4,273 of record CAKRJM010000173.1, read on the forward strand.
AAGCCAGAGACTGCCATCAGCAAATAAATTTGCTTTCGGCAGCTTCTGG
>CAKRJM010000174.1 GCA_934351765.1 uncultured Lachnospiraceae bacterium
TGCAAGAAGTGCCATGAACGCCACAATGGTCTTTCCCGATCCAACGTCCCCCTGAATGAGCCGGCTCATAAGAGTTTTTCCGCCCAGATCCCGCCGGATGTCGGAAAGCGTGTCCTTCTGCGCTCCGGTCAGTGCATAGGGCAGCGACTGTTCCAGCTGATCCGCCAGGCTCCAGTCCGTCACCGGAAATCCGTTTTTCTTCGCCTCATTGCTTCCGCGAAGCAGGGCCAGCGTCAGGGCAAACAAAAAGAATTCATCAAACACCAGACGCTTTCTGGCAAACAGAAGCTCCTCCTCATTCTGAGGAAAATGAATGGTGCGGATGGCATAATTATATTCCGCCAGCTCCCGTCCCTTTCGGATCTCCTCCGGAAGATAGTCCTTCTGAACAGGAACAGAGTCCAGAGCCTGTTGCACCGCCTTTGCCATGGCTTTGTTGGTCAGCCCCGCTGTCAGGTTATACACCGGCTGTCTTGTGTGAAGAAGCTTCTGATAATCCTCCCGGCCAAGAACCGCCGGCTGCTCCATGGCAAGCCCCTGAGGCGTCTGTACCACCCGGCCGCGGAATACGAAAAAGCTGCCCGGGCGCAGGGTATTGGCCAGATATGGCATATTAAACCAGGTTCCCCGTAAAAGTCCGCTTTCGTCCTTCAGAAGCGCCGTCACCACCTTTAACCGTTTTGTCGGCTTTACCTCCGGCCGCTTTGCCACAGAGGCCCAGACGGCATAGATTCCCGGCCGTTTGATCTCTTCGATCCGCACCGGCGGCTCATACCGGTCATAATTTCTCGGATACGCATGAAGAAGCTCCTCCACTGTCTCAATTCCAAGCTTTCTCATAAGCTCCGCTGTTTTTTCTCCGACACCCCTGATGGCCGTCACCGGATCTGAAAGCCTCATGGTTCTACCGCCTTTCTGCCATATCATTCATCGGCTGTAACTGCACAGAAGGGAACTTCCCTTACGGAGAAATTCCCTTCTTTATAAATCGTTCTGTCCCTTTCGTCCATTCATTTTCAATCCGGTTTCCAGGAACAGTTCTGCATATTCGCTCTCTACTCTACAGAAATTACATAGTAATAGATCGGCTGGCCACCGAAATGAAGCTCGATATCCACATCAGGATGCGCTTCTTCCGCCTTGGCAAGGAACTGCTCTGCCGCAGCTTCCTCCACATCCTGCCCGAAATAGATACTGATCAGTTCGGACTCTTCATCCACCATGGCATTCAGAAGTTCCAGCGCTGTCTGCTCCACCTCAGTTCCCTCTGCCAGGATTCCGTGATCACCGATTCCCATGATGTCACCCTCATGGATCTCAAAGCCGTCCAGCGAGGTATCACGTACTGCGTAAGTCACCTGACCGGTCTTTACCCGCGCCATCTCCCGGATCATGGTTTCCCTGTTTTCCTCTGCGGAAAGCTCGGGAATGAAATTAATGATGGCGGTAATACCCTGAGGCACCGTTTTGGACGGAATCACCACAATCTTCTTGTCCTCAGTCAGATGCATAGCCTGCTCCGCCGCCAGGATAATATTCTTATTATTCGGGAAGATATAAATGGTATCGGCATTAACCTGGTCGATGGCCGTCAGCATATCCTCTGTACTGGGATTCATGGTCTGGCCGCCCTCGATCAGATAATCCACGTTCAGGCCACGGAAGATCTCATTCAAGCCTTCGCCGATGGAAACAGCAATAAAGCCAACCTCTTTCCGGGGTTCTTCTTTCTTCTTTTCCTCTTCAGCCTTCTGCTCAGCTGCCAGCTTTTCCGCGTTCTTGATCAGCTTCTCCTGATGCTCTTCCCGCATATTGTCGATCTTCATTCTGGACAGGGAGCCATACGTCAGAGCCCGCTGGATCGCCAGACCGGGATCATTGGTATGTACATGTACCTTTACCAGACCGTCATCAGATACCAGAACGATCGAATCACCGATGGACTCCAGAAATGCCTTGAACTCCTGCTCCGTCTTTTCGTCGTAATGGTTTTCCAGATTGATGATAAACTCGGTACAGTACCCGTATTTGATCTCCACATCATCCATTGCCGCACCAGCTGCCGATGCGGCGCTTCCTGTCGCAGGAGCTTCCACCTTGAGCGAAACCTCTTTTCCGAGGAAGCCGTCATAAGCACCCTTCAGCGCCTGCATAAGCCCCTGTCCGCCGGAATCCACGACCCCAGCCTGTTTCAGGACCGGAAGCATTTCCGGCGTCTGCTCCAGGACCTCATCGCCATAAGCAATGACTTCCTTTAAAAAGCTCTCCATATCCTCCGTACTGTCACAAAGCTCCGCAGCCTTATCTGCCATGCCCTTTGCCACAGTCAGGATTGTACCCTCCTTGGGCTTCATAACTGCCTTATAAGCAGTCTCCGTGGCTCTCTGGAACGCTTTTGCGAGAACCTCCGTGGTAATCTCCTCAACTGTCTTGATCTCCTTGGTGAATCCACGCAGAAGCTGAGAAAGGATTACACCCGAATTTCCTCTTGCACCGCGCAGAGAACCGGACGAAATTGCTTTCGCAAGCGCCGCCATCTCAGGATTTTCAATGGCCTGTACTTCCTTCGCTGCCGACATGATCGTCAGCGTCATATTGGTTCCCGTATCTCCATCCGGTACCGGAAATACATTGAGTTCATTGATCCATTCCTTCTTGCTCTCCAGCCCCTGAGCACCCGCCAGGAACATTTTCTTCAAAAGAGCCGCATCTATCACATTACCTGCCACTTAAGCGTCCTCCTATTAACAGTCGATTACCCGGACACCCTCGACAAAGATGTTGACCTTCTCTACCTCAATGCCCGTAAACTTTTCAACCTTGTATTTTACATTCTCGATCAGATTATCCGCAACTGCAGAAATCGATACCCCATAGGATACGATCACATGGAAACTCAGATGGAGCTTATTGTCCTCCACCTCCACATTGATCCCGTGGGTCAGACTGTCACGCTTTAACAACTTTACAAGTCCGTCTTTCATGCTGACCGCTGCCATTCCGACAATTCCGAAGCATTCCACAGCCACGCTGCCTGCATACTTTGCAATCACATCTGTATCAATCAAGATTTCGCCCATCATGTTGTTGATCCGACATTTCATAAGCTGACCTCCGTTTCTCTTTCTTTTGTGCCGCCAGAACCTTATTTTTCCGCACTGCACCTATCTTATGGTATTATACCCCGTTTCACCAAAAAAAGAAATAAGATTTTTTTTAATTTTCCAGATAATTTCCCTTGCTTTTTCCCGGAATATCTGATATTATATTAAACGTTATGGGTCTGGCGTGGACGTAAGCCAGCCAAATCTGTATAAGGAGGTGCTATCATGGCTAAATGTGCAATCTGTGAGAAGGGTGCTCACTTCGGAAATAACGTAAGTCATTCTAATAGAAAGTCCAGTAAGATGTGGAGTTCCAACGTGAAGTCTGTTCGTGTGAAAGTGAACGGCGGAACCAAGAAGATGAATGTATGTACTTCTTGCTTAAAGTCCGGTCTTGTTGAAAGAGCATAAGATTTGGAATTGAATGAAAACAACGAAGAAAATACCTGTTTATAACTTTAGCGATAAAGTTCGGACAGGTATTTTTTGTGTGCAAAAATGTCATGAACCGCTGTCGGCGGCTCTTTTCCTGCTCCAATATCCTCCTGGCCAGTATATTCCCGGAAATCGTCTGTCATCCGTTCACGGATTCTCATCCATTTCCATATACTAAACCAACGGATTCCGGAGGTTTTTCATGAAAAAGCTTACCCGTACACCTCTTTTATGCTTCATTCTTCTCTTGTTCTTCTGCTCAGTTCTCCCTGGCTGCGGCAAACCAAAAACCGATGATGCCATAACACCTGTCACCCTCAGTGAAGTAGCTCACTCTATTTTCTATGCTCCCCAGTATGTTGCCATCGAACAAGGATATTTTAAGGACGAAGGCATTGACCTTACACTAGTCAACAGCGCCGGTGCCGACAAAGTCATGACGGCTCTGATCTCCGGCGATGCCCAGATCGGATTCATGGGTTCAGAAGCCAGTATTTATGTTTATGCGGAAGGCAGCAAAGATTATGCCGTCAACTTCGCCCAGCTCACCCAGCGTGCCGGGAATTTTCTGGTCGGCAGGAATGACGATCCGGATTTTCAGTGGGAAGATCTGAAGGGAACCACGGTTCTCGGCGGCCGCGCAGGTGGAATGCCGGAAATGATTTTTGAATATATTCTGAAACAGCATGGCATTAATCCCAGAACCGATGTGACCATCGACCAGAGCATCGATTTCGGTCTGACAGCTGCCGCATTCATGGAGGGTGATGCCGATTATA
>CAKRJM010000175.1 GCA_934351765.1 uncultured Lachnospiraceae bacterium
TCTGGCCACCACGCATACGCCGGAGTCGACGGCAGCCTTTGCCTCGATACCGGTTCCTACTACAGGAGCCTCTGTGAACAGAAGCGGTACAGCCTGACGCTGCATGTTTGATCCCATCAGCGCACGGTTCGCATCATCGTTCTGCAGGAACGGGATCATGGCAGTTGCCACGGAGAATACCATTCTCGGAGATACGTCCATCAGATCGATCTTCTGCTTCTGGAATTCGGATGTTTCCTCACGGAAACGGCCTGATACGTTATTTCTGATGAAATGGCCTTCCTCATCCAGTGCTTCGTTTGCCTGCGCTACAATATAATTATCCTCTTCATCTGCGGTCAGATATACAACCTCGTCCGTAACCACCGGGTTCTTGGGGTCGGTTGTACGGTCAACCACACGGTAAGGAGCCTCAACAAAACCGTACTGGTTCACTCTTGCATAGCTTGCAAGGGAGTTGATCAGACCGATGTTGGGACCTTCTGGTGTCTCGATGGGGCACATTCTTCCGTAATGGGTATAATGAACGTCTCGCACCTCGAAACCGGCCCGCTCTCTGGACAGACCGCCGGGGCCTAAGGCAGAAAGACGACGCTTGTGGGTCAGCTCAGCCAGCGGGTTGTTCTGATCCATAAACTGGGACAGCTGGGAGCTTCCGAAGAATTCCTTCACAGCCGCCGTTACCGGCTTGATATTGATCAAGGACTGAGGCGTAATTCCCTCAATGTCCTGTGTTGTCATACGTTCACGTACCACACGTTCCATTCTGGAAAGACCGATACGGTACTGGTTCTGGAGCAGTTCTCCGACCGCACGGATACGGCGGTTGCCCAGATGATCGATATCATCATCGGTTCCAACGCCCCATTCCAGATGCATATTATAGTTAATGGATGCGAAGATATCTTCTCTTGTGATATGCTTCGGGATCAGCTCATGAATGGACTTATGAACTGCTTCCTTTAATTCTTCCTCGGAAGCATCTGCATGTTCCTCCAGGAGCTGTTTCAGCACCGGATAGAACACAGCCTCCGTCACACCTGCTTCTGCCGGATCAAAGTCAACATACTCAGCCATATCAACCATCAGGTTCGACAGTACCTTGACCCTGCTTCTCGTTTCTGTTTCAACAAACACATAGGGTACTGCTGCATTCTGGATCTCGACTGCCAGTTCTTTTGTTACCTTTTCTCCGCCCGCTGCGATGATCTCACCGGTCTCGGTATTTACCACGTCCTCTGCCAGGATCTGTCCGGTGATCCGGTTTTTAAGGTGAAGCTTCTTATTAAACTTATAACGTCCTACCTTTGCCAGATCATATCTTCTGGGATCAAAGAACATACTCTTTAACAGGCTTTCGGCGCTGTCCACGGAAAGCGGTTCGCCGGGACGGATCTTCTTATATAACTCCAGGAGGCCGTCTTCATAATTATCAGACGTATCCTTTAAGATACTCGCCTCGATCTTCGGCTCATCACCGAACAGCTCGCGGATCTCCGCATTTGTTCCCACGCCGAGAGCACGGATCAGAACGGTTACGGGAACCTTTCTCGTCCGGTCCACACGGGCGAAGAACACATCGTTGGAATCCGTTTCATATTCCAGCCATGCGCCGCGGTTAGGGATTACCGTACAGGAGTAAAGGGTCTTTCCTACCTTATCGTGTGCGATTCCGTAATAGATACCGGGAGAACGGACCAGCTGGCTTACGATTACACGCTCCGCACCATTGATCACAAAAGAGCCTGTATCTGTCATTAACGGAAGATCGCCCATAAAAATTTCATGTTCACTGATCTCGTCCGTTTCCTTATTGATCAGACGTACACGCACCTTTAAAGGAGCCGCATAGGTCGCATCACGTTCCTTGCACTCCTCAATGGTATATTTGGTATCGTTCTTACATAAGGTAAAATCAACAAACTCCAGACTCAGATGTCCGGCGAAGTCTGCGATGGGAGAAATATCCTCCAGAACTTCCTTCAGACCCTCATCCAGGAACCACTGATAGGAGTCCTTCTGGATCTCAATCAGATTGGGCATCTCAAGAACTTCTTTCTGTCTTGCGAAGCTCATCCTCATGCTCTTGCCGGCTTTCACCGGGCGTATTCTGCAATTTTCCATTGACCTTTCACCCCTGTTTTCTTTATAATCAACTATAAGCTATCCATTTTTAACACTTGATCCCAGGGCACATGAGACCACAATAGTGCACATTCCATCTTAACACCTCAATGTCAAGCTGTCAATGAGTTTTTTCCTTATATTTACTGTTTTTTGCAAAAAACTCGGTAGAAAACTCCGGTTTTGGTGTTTCCGGTGCTTGCAACCTGTCCCAAATAATGGTATAATGTAAAATGCACGAAAAAATTTCAGGAGGGTACCCCCATGCCTTTATGGTTAACGATTATTCTTATTATCCTGGCAGTCGTTGCCGCCATTCTCGTTGTTCTTTACTTTGTCGGCACCAAGCTCCAGAAAAAACAGGCAGAACAGCAGTCCATGATGGAGGCCATGGCTCAAACGGTGTCCATGCTGGTCATCGATAAAAAGCGGATGAAGCTGAAGGATGCCGGTTTTCCCCCGATGGTTTACGAACAGACCCCCAAATATCTCCGCCGCGCCAAGGTTCCTGTGGTAAAGGCAAAGGTCGGCCCCAGGATCATGACTCTGATGTGTGATGAAAAGGTATTTGCGGTTCTTCCCGTAAAGCAGGAGGCAAAGGTCGTTGTCAGCGGTATCTACATAACCGCGATCAAGAGTGTCCGCGGTTCCGGTATCACACCGCCGCCGTCCAAGAAAAAGAAAAAGGACAGAAAAGCGGACAAGCAGACCGCAAAGAAATAAAAACAAGTTCACAGCTCCGCCGATAAGGCTATATATTTTCTCTGTTTTCTGATTCAAAACAGCGGGAATATATAGCCTCTTTCTTTTGCAGCTGTTCAGGAGGATTTTTTATGAACCAGAATACGAACCAGAATACATCCCTGGGAACGGGAAGCATGTTCCCTCTTCTTATTAAAATGGCGGTTCCGCCGATGATCTCCATGCTGATCCAGTCTCTGTACAACATCGTGGACAGCATCTTCGTTGCCCGGTTAAGCAGCGACGCGCTCTCCGCTGTTTCCATCATCTTCCCGATCCAGAATCTTTCCCTTGCCCTGGCAGTGGGAACCGGTGTCGGCCTGAATTCCTATATTGCAAGAAACATGGGCGCCGGAAATCAGCAGGCCGCCGATGACACGCCGGCCATCGGCATGATCCTTACCGGAATCCATTATGTGATCCTGGCCGTTCTCGCCAGCCTTCTGATTCCTGCCTTTGTCAGCATGTATACAGAGGACAGTCAGATCCGTTCCATGTGCTACCAGTACGGCTACATTGTCATGCTGTTCTCCTTCGGCCAGATTTTTCACATCACTACGGAAAAGATCCTGCAGGCCACCGGCCACATGACTGCGCCCCTGATCCTTGTGGGAATCGGCTGCGCCATCAATGTGGTTCTTGACCCGATCATGATCTTCGGTCTTTTTGGCTGTCCCGCCATGGGCGTTGCCGGAGCTGCTGCCGCGACCGTTATCGGCCAGATTATTTCCGGTTCCATCGGTATCCTCATGGTAGCCAGAGGCCGCGCCGGTCTTCCCCTGAAAAAGCCCCGCAGGGATATGATCACCGGATCGATCTTAAAGCAGATCTACGGTGTTGCCATTCCGTCTTCCATGATCATGGCACTGCCCTCTGTCCTGGTGGCCGGACTCAACGGAATCCTTTCCGGATTTTCTGCCATGGCAGTGACCGTATTCGGCGTCTATTACAAGCTTCAGACCTTTGTTTACATGCCTGTCAACGGACTGGTTCAGGGGATCCGTCCCATCATCGCCTTCAACTACGGTGCCGGAAACGTAAAACGGGAATCCGATGCGATCCGTCAGTCCCTGCTGATCTCTGCCGTGATCATGACTATGGGACTGATTCTTTCCCAGCTTATTCCGCTTCCGGTTTTGAAAATCTTCAATTCCGATCCGGACATGCTTTCTCTGGGCGAACGGGCTCTCCGGATCATCAGCCTGGGCTTCCTGCCCTCGGCGCTCAGCATCATCACCTCCGCCGTGTTTGAATCCATCGGCAAGGGACTTCCCAGCCTTCTGGTAACGCTGTTCCGCCAGCTGGTCATCGTCCTGCCGCTGGCCCTTCTCTTCTCCGGACTGTTCGGGCTTTCCGGCGTCTGGGCGGCTCTTCCCGCCGCAGAGCTCTGCACGGCAGTCTATTCCGCGGCGGTAT
>CAKRJM010000176.1 GCA_934351765.1 uncultured Lachnospiraceae bacterium
TTTTCAGCTCATGGGACACATTGGATAAAAACTCACGGCGCATCTCATCAATTTTAGTCTTCTGCTCAATATCCCGCTTCAGCTCCAGGTTTGCCGTTTTCAGATCTTGAATGGTTCTTTCCAGCTGCTCGGACATGTGGTTCATGCTGTCTCCCAAAAGCCCGATCTCACCCTTATCCTTTCCCTCATACCGTGCAGTAAAATCAAGTCCTGCCATGCGCTCTGCCAGAGACGAAAGCTCCAGAATCGGCTTTGTCATGTTCCGCATCATAAACCACGCTGCAATCAATCCTGCTGCTGCCACGGCCACAGTCACATAAATATGAAACTGATTGATCAACAGGACTGTCTCCGAAATGCTTTGAAGCGGCACCCGCAGAAGAGAAAACCCTCCGTTAGAGTAGGACGCAAACATCTCCATATAATAGGCATCCAGAGTACTGTCATAGGTCTTATTGATCTGATACTGGCTGGTCTCCTTGATTTTTTTTACTGACTGATTTTTTCCCAGCACATAAGCAAACAGATCATTGCCTCCCCGAACCAGATTATTTCCCGATGTGGAATACAGCAGGTTCTGGGAGGAATCCCAGTAGATGATATCCACATTGAAATTCTCCTTCACCTTCCAGAGATAATGCTTCATCTCATCGGTAACCGTTCCGTCCTCATTTTCCAGGCTCTCGGCAATTTTTTTCTGTGCTTTCTCCAGCGTCTCCTGCTTGCGCTGCATATAATATGGCTCCAGCCCAATGTTAATGGCGATCCAGCTCGCCAGGATCACCGCCGCCACAGTCCCGGCCAGAATCATCATATATTTGACCCGGATCCTGTTTTTCATGCCTTATCCACCTCGAATTTATATCCCATGCCCCAGACCGTTTTAATATAATCTCCCTTGGAGCCCAGCTTGCTCCGCAGCTTCTTCACATGAGTATCAATGGTTCTTGCATCTCCGAAATAATCATAATTCCAGACATGATTCAGAATATTTTCTCTGGAAAGGGCAATTCCCTGATTTTCCACAAAATACGTCAAAAGCTCAAATTCCTTAAAGCTTAAATCCACCGGCTTTCCGTCTACAGTTACCTGGTGAGCCGCTTTATCAAGAACGATTCCTCCAACCTGAACACTGTCAGTCTTTACAGTTCCGCTCCGGCGCAGCAGCGCCTCCACCCGCGCAACCAGGATCTTCGGACTGAAAGGCTTTGAAATATATTCATCAATTCCCAGCTGGAATCCCTGAAGCTCGTCCCGTTCCTCGCTCTTGGCCGTCAGCATGATGATCGGCACCTGGGAATACTGGCGGATTGTTTTCACTGCCTCATATCCATCCATTTTCGGCATCATCACATCCATGATGATCAGACTGATGTCCTTCTGCTCAAAAAAGAGATCCACGGCCTCCTCGCCATCTCCTGCTTCCACCACAACAAAATCCTTCTTTGTTAAGAAATCACTGACCAGCTTCCGCATTCTGCTTTCATCATCTACCACAAGAACCTTCAGTTTTTCCATATTGAAATTCCTCCTTTTTCGGAAGTTTCTCTGTCCTTTTCGTTCTTCACATATGAAGCTATTTTATCAGACTTACCGACGGTTTTCCATAGTTTCTGCGGGAAATTCACGCAAGTTTCACATTCCCGGCAGCGCCGTCCGGCCAGCCCTGTCTCACGTTCCACTTCAAAGTTCTTCCAAGCAGAAGCTGCCGCTTCCGGATTTCTCCTAAAGCGGCAGTTTTTTTCTTCTTATGATATGCTTCCGGATATAACGGAAGGTTTCTTCTTCTCCTTTTTCTGCCAGCATGTGCAGAAGGATCTCCAGCTGACGGCGCGTTGTCGGATGGATCAACATAACAGCTTTCGACCGTTCGTAATATTCCAACGGACTTCGATCCGTATAAGCTTCTTTCTGATAGGTTTTAGATGCTGCGATCCGATCCATAAACATCTCAACCACATAACGAACCGGCATTCTCATTCCACCCATCCGAAATCCGTTTTTCGGATCCACATCAATCCAGTATTCAAAATGGTGCTTATTGCGGCCTTTATGATGCAGCCACGCTGAGGAATATCCTCTTGCTTCCCGTTCAGCCGCATTGGGACTTCTTGTTCCCTGATAATATTTACAGCCAACAAAGAACTCCGCCGGACTATACTTGCTCATGTCATGAAGCAGACCCTGCTTATAAAGGCCGACCCGAAAACAGTTTTTCATAACCAGGTACTTATGATGGCTGATCGTCTTTAAATGCTCCCAGGCTTTCATTCAACGGTTCCTCCGCCCTCATGTTTGGTTCTGGCAGCTCCATCTGCCTTTTTACCACTACCTTCCATTTTTTCGGATCCGTTTGCTTTCTTTCCTGCAGCTTCCTTTCCGCCATTCTCAGACTCCATGATCTGGATTCCTCTGGGCCCTACCGGTGTAGAAAATACGATCTGGGTACTGGTACGTCCATAGTCCTGAAGCCGTCCGATAAACTGATCCAGCTCCACTGTACTCTTGAATGCTACCTTGATCAGCATGGAAAACTGCCCCGTCACGCAGTTACATTCCAACACATTCGGACACGATTCTATAAATGGATAAAATTCACTTTTCTGCTTCGGCTGCACTTCCAAATTAATAAATGCCAGAATATAATACCCCAGCTTTTCCTCATTGACTCTGGCTGTGTACCCGGTGATGATTCCTGCTTTCTCCAGCCGTTCAATCCGGGCCGAGACAGCCGGGGACGAAAGATATGCTTTTTCTGCGATCACCTTTAAAGGTGTTCTTGCGTTTTTCTGTAAAATCCTGACAATCTGTCTATCAATATGATCCATCACGTTTTTATCCTCCTGTCGGACTACCTCTTCTATTATAGGGTGTTTGCTTATTTTTTTCAAGTATTTATATTAAAACGCTTAAAAAAATAAAACTCACGCAGAAGTTTTCTACCTTCCATAATAACTCTGAAGTATTTTAATCATACGCTGTATGTCCCGGAAACAAGGGCAAGCCTTCCACATATCCTATACTGTAATCTATCTTCGGAGGATCTTCCTATGAGTGATCTGGCAGCAACCAACTGTGGCTGCAGCGGCGGCTGCGGCGGCAACTCCTGCGGCAACAACCTGTTATTCCTGTTACTGATTCTTTGCGCCTGCGGCGGCTGCGGAACCAACGATGGCTGTGGATGCGGCAACGGCGGACTGTTCGGCTTCAATGGCTTCGGTGACGGCGGAAGCTGTAACTGCCTGCTCTGGATCCTGCTGCTCTCCTGCGTATGCGGCGGCTGCTAACCAGACAGTAAATGTGCTCCGGCACATTTCTTCCGGTGGATCGCCCCTGCGGCAGACATTTGTTTGCCGCAGGGCAGGTTCCGCTCAGAGAAGCATAGCTCCTGTAAACCGTGATCTGCATTCTCCGTACCCTCCACCCAAGATTCAATATGGCCTCACACTTCTGTATATTTCACCGAATCGCTCAGAATATTTTATCTTTCTGTCGGATTTTCTTTTATGACCATCTCCACTTTTACCTGTAATTATAAAGCAGTTCCTCCCGGATCTCGTTTAACTCTGCACAGCCTGCATACCTCATGATATCCTCCAGCTGTCGCAGGATCCGTGCCGTATAATAAGACACACCTTCGATTCCGGCGCCATGAGCCGCCACGGTATACGGTCTTCCGATGAGAACTGCATCGGCGCCAAGTGCCAATGCTTTAAAGACATCATCGCCGCTCCGGACTGCGCCATCCACCAAGATTACTGCATCCGGCCCGACTGCCTTTCGAATCTCCGGAAGCATTCGTGCCGGAGCTGGTGTATTTTCGTTAACACGCCCGCCATGACTGGACACCACAACGGCTGATGCACCGCATTCAAATGCTTTTACAGCCGACTCAACAGTAAGAATTCCCTTTACAATAAAGGGAATATCCCCTGCGCATTCTGCATATTCATGGATCTGTTCCGGTGTTTTTGCTTCCAAATATGTATTTTGTGCCTCAGCGGCCCTGGCATAACAGGCCCCATCAATATCCATGGCAACGGCGATTGGATGAGCTGCTTTTACAAGCTCCATCCTCTTATAGACTTCATCTCCCACCCAGGGCTTTATTGTCGGAATTCCCCAGCCATCAACACCTTCTAATGCCTCAAGAGGTCCCCAGAAATAATCTCTTGGTGACCCATCACCGGTAAATCCGATGGTTCCAGCTGCTTTACAGCCGCCGAGAATACAC
>CAKRJM010000177.1 GCA_934351765.1 uncultured Lachnospiraceae bacterium
CGCTGGTTCCAAAGTATCTTCCCGGTCACGTGGAATCTCACTAGGACATCGCCGACCGTGTTTTTAACGTCTTTTTGGAATAATCGTTTCTATGGCTTGCAAATTCTTTTTCACCGCGCTCGTTATTGGAATAGCCAAGGTGACTGTTCATTTCGCCCAGCAGCATTGCTTCAAACATGGGGCCAAAAGTATCTTTTAGTGCATCCTGCATATCCTCTACGTTTTTGGGCTGGTACTGATCGAGGATAGTCCGCATAAGAGGACGGTAGAATTTACTTTTGAAAGTTTCGAATCCGCGGCGAAACAACGGTTGACAATCCAGAACAGCTAGAGTAGAATAGATAAGGCATATTCAGAGGCGCGGAGGACATGAGTAGCGAAGGCAAAAGGGTGATCCGCCGAAAGCAGCGAGCCTGCTTGGGTCTGCATTGAAGAAGTGCAGGACTGTTTTTACCGAAACAGAACAGCCAGTCGGTAAAAGAGTGCTGGATATGCGCGGCGAAGGATAAAAACGAGCTTGTGCGGCGGAGCAAAAAGCTCTGCGGCCGTAAATGAAGGATCCTGCGCGCAGGGTCCGTTTTTATTTTTTCATTTTATTCAGGAGGAAAAAGAAATGGTATTTGGTGTACTGAAGGACATTAAAAACGGCGAATACCGCGTGATCGCAACCCCCTCTGAGGTTGCTTCGGTTGTTGCAGACGGCCATCAGGTGCTTGTCCAGAAGGGCGCCGGCGAAAAGGCCGGATTCGAGGACGAGGAGTATGCAGCCATGGGCGCAGAGCTTGTGGATACTGCCGAGGAAATGTATAAGAGAAGTGATCTTCTCGCAAAGGTTAAGGAGTTTGAGCCCTGTGAGTTTGATATGCTCCGGGAAAATCAGATCGTGTTCACCTGTATTCATCCGGCGGCTCATCCCGAGGAGGTTCAGGCACTTCTGGACAAGAAGGTGATCGCGTTTACCGCAGAGGATTCCCACCGCTACGGCTCCCCTAACTGCGAGGCAGCCGGAAAGCAGGGCGCACTCATGGGTCTGGAATCCATGCTTTCCATCAACGGAGGCAAGGGTAAATTCGTGAGCGGTCTCGGCGGAGCACCCGGCATGAAGGTGCTGATCCTTGGCGGCGGCGTGGTTGGACAGGCTGCTCTGTCTGTGCTGTATGCACTGGGCGCATGGGTGACCGTGATGGATATCAACATCGGTACGCTGAGAACTCTGAGCCGTCAGTATCAGGAGCGTGTCAACACCATGATCTCCACCAAGGAGAATATTGCCAAGCTGCTGCCGGAAACTGACATGGTGCTCAACTGTGTAAAGTGGCCGAAGAACCGTACCGATCATCTCATCGACCGGGAAATGGTCCGCAGCATGGCAAAGGGCTCTGTTATCGTTGATATCAGCAACGATGTCGGCGTGATCGAGACCTTCCATGAGACAACTCATGAGGATCCCCGATACATTGAAGAGGGCGTGGTTCATTACTGTGTAAGCAACATTCCCGGCGCCATCGCAAACTCCACCTCCGTGGCTTATGCGGCATCGGTGCTTCCTCATTTCCGCAGTATCATGAACAACGGCGTGGCTGAGGCATGCAGAAGAGACGGATTCTTAAGAAGAAGTCTGACAACGTACAAGGGCTATCTGACCCATGAGGAGACCAGTGCACTTCAGAACCGTGCATGGATCCGTCCCGAGGATATTCTCGGAATTGCAGATCAGAAGCTGGATCCCGCACCGCCCGCAACGGTAACACGATCCGAAAATTTCATTGCAAAAGAAGATGTTAAATTTTAATAACCTGAAGAAGGAGAGAGTATGGAAGAGTTAGTAAACATGGGATTTATATCCATCATTCCCCCGATCCTGGCAATTGTGCTGTCCTTTGTCACAAAGAACACCATTGTCTCCCTCGGCGTTGCCTGCCTGACCGGAACACTGCTGGCAGGACAGGGACTGTTCGGATTCCCCACCTTATTGAAAGAAAGTCTGGGAACCACAAGCTTTTCCTGGGTTATGCTGCTGAACATTTTCATCGGCATTCTGGTTGCATATTTCCAGAAAACTGGTGCGATCCAGGGCTTTTCCCAGTGGGTCAATGACAAGAAGCTGAGCAGGAAGGGCGCACAGCTCATGGCATGGGTGCTGGGCATGTTCGTATACTTCAGCGACTCCTTCAGTCCCCTGTTTGTCGGCTGTACCATGAGAAGCATCACCGACAAGGCGCGGATCTCCAGAGAGAAGCTGGCATATATCGCCGACTCCACCTCCGCACCGGTAAGCGTGCTGGTTCCCATCACCGGCTGGGCTGCTTATTTAAGCGGTCTGGCGGTAGGCGTTGGCTGCATCGCCACCGAGGCGGACGGCGCAGCGCTGTTTATCAAGGCAATCCCATTTAACTTCTATGCCATCATCGCGGTTCTGTTCGTTGGTCTCATTGCGTCTGGAATCGTGAAGGATTTCGGTCCCATGAAGAAGGCCGAGAAGCGTGCCATGGAAGAGGGCAAGGTACTGGCAGACGGCGCAGAGCCTCTGACCGGCAGAGAGCTGACTGAGATGCAGCCCTATCCCGGCTTCAAGCCCAGGGTATTCCTGAACTTCGTCCTTCCGGTTCTGATGATCATCGGCACCGCACTGGGAACCTATATTGCCTTCAAGTCCGCAAAGACCATGGAAGCCTTCCTTTATGTGGGAATCTTTATGATGATCAGCATGATGATCCAGGGGATTCCCTTCAAGGAAGTGATGAAGACTATGATGGACGGCATCAAGGGCGCACTGCCCGCAGTTGTGCTTCTTGCCATGGCGTACTCCATCAACGCCCTGAGCAAGCAGATGGGAACCGCGAACTATATTATTTCCATCTGCGAAGGCTTCATGACCCCTCATGTGCTTCCCGCGCTGATCTTTGTTGTGGCAGCGATCATGGCATTTGCGACCGGAACCTCCTGGGGTACCTTTGCGATCTGTATGCCCATCGCTCTGCCTCTGGCGTTCAGCTTCAGCGGCGGTGAACTTACCACCATTGTTGTTGCGGTATTCGCGGCAGTTGCAGGCGGCGGCGTATTCGGTGATCATTGTTCACCTCTGTCCGATACGACGATCCTTTCGTCCATGGGCTCCGCGTCCGACCATCTGGATCACGTAAAGACACAGCTTCCTTACGCACTGATCTGCGGCACCCTGGCCACTATCGGATATCTGATCGTGGGATTTGTGGCAGCGTAAAATGAGATACCGGGACTGTCCGGAGTGAAATCCGAAGCGGTTTCGGCGGAAGAAGTTCATATAATCTGTAAATTTAAGATCCGATCTTTGCATGTGAAAAACGCATGCGGAGGTCGGATTTTTTGTTTCATAGGAAAGTGCGTCCTATGAAACAAAAACACTCCGCAGGATTCTTTTTTAATGTTTGTAAGGCTAATCTGCGGTTGACAAATATCCGGTATAGATTTATGATATATAGTATCAATTGATACTTATAAAGCCGGGGGGAGATTTTATTTGACAGATAAAGCGAGGTCACGGATTGAGAGTGAATTAGAGGTCAAGGCATACATACAGGATTTGAAGTTTGCAATTGAAAATGGAGCAGAAATTGAATTCCAGGCTAAAAGACTGGTGGATGAGAAACGCGATGAAAGGTATACGAATCAGTATACAGTAAATAAACTTTTTCCGGATGAAAATCCGGTTGATGCATTAAAACGTGAACTGCTGGCACTTTCGGCGGAAGACTATATTCAGACGGTAAAGGATCTTCGGTTTCCGAAAAGAAGTGAAATGAGAGAGTTTGGAAAGGTCTACAATGGAACAGAAGATGTATATATAAAAATAAGAGTGGAACTGTTAAGCATATACGGAAGCACAAAAACATTTGTAATGTCATTTCATTTTGCGGAAAAGGCGTTTGTGCCGGAAATGTTTCCGTACAGAAAACGTTAGGAGGCGGTTTCATGGATATGAAAATGATAAAAAGTGAAAATCGGCTGTGTACCTGCTGTATGGAAAAGCATGAAGTGAAAACAGTTCTGGTTAAAGAACGGGCCATGTTTAAAAATGTTCCGGTTGATTACGAAGCGTGTTATCAGTACTGCGATGCGGCGGAAGAACTCTATATGAGCGAGCGGCAGATCCAGGAAAATGATATCCGGTTAAAAGATGCCTATCGAAAAGCAGTAGGATTGCTGACATCTGCACAGATCAGGGAAATCCGGGCGAAGTATGGAAT
>CAKRJM010000178.1 GCA_934351765.1 uncultured Lachnospiraceae bacterium
GAAGAAAGATTAGTAAACCGCAGAAACACTTTATTGCCTGCTGAATTTCTTCATGGTATAATGAACAGATAGCAGAAAATCACTTCTGCCGGTTTTGTTTTTATAAAAAATAGTTCAAAGCCGTATCTCATTTAGGGAATTACCTCTTTGAGCAGACAAGCATCCTAAGGAGATCTGACATGAAAAACACCCCTTTAGTTTCTGTACTTTTAACAACTTATAACCGCGAAAAATATCTTTCTTATTGTATTGAAAGTGTATTGAATCAGACATATAAAAATCTGGAATTTATCATCATCGACGATGGCTCCACCGATTCCTCCATGGATCTGATCAGGCGTTATCATGATCCACGCATCAAAGCCTTTTATCTGAATGAAAATCATCATATCAGTTATGCGACTAACGTCGGTCTGAACAAGGTTTCCGGCGACTATCTGGCATATATCGACAGTGATGATGTCTGGGAACTGACCAAGCTGGAAAAACAGCTCCGGCTTCTTCAATCCACACCTTCTGCTAAAGCATGTTTTACCTGGGTGAACATCATCGATGAAAACGGAACTATTTGCAATCAGGACTCCCCTGATCTGATCAAAATGTATCAGAGTCATACAGACAACCGTGAAAAATGGCTCCGCCACTTTTTCTTCGAGGGAAACCGGCTTCCGAAACCGGCAGCCCTCGTTGACATGGAGGCAGCCCGTACCGTCGGAGATCATACACTTGCACTGGTTCAGGCCCATGATTTCGACTGGTGGGTTCGTTTTACCTGCCAGTATTCTTTCCTGATCCTGGAAGAACCGTTACTTAACATCAGAAGATTTCAAGATCCAGCAGATAATGCTTCCGGCATCAGTCCGAAACAGGATAACCGTTTTTTGAACGAATACATGATGATCCGTTCAAAATTCCTGGACCGGCTGTCTCCGGAGGATTTTATCCATACCTTTCATGAGCTCTTCCGCAATCCGGCCGCTTCCACCCCGGAAGAACTGGAATGTGAAAAAGCATTTTTGCTTTTGAAATGCTGCTATAAAAATCCGGAGGACAATTATCCCATTCTGGGATTATACAGACTGGCTGAACTGCTTCAGAATCCGGATACCTGCAAGATCCTGGAATCTGTATACCAGTTTACTCCGAAAACTTATTATGAACTGGATTTTCAGCCTTTATATTATTCTTATGACCTTTTTCATCTTTCCGAGTATCAAAAAAATCTCCTGAAACTGAAAGATGAGAGTATCTCCTCCCAGCAAGCCTATATCAAAAACCTGGAAGAAGCTGTCCAGGGGCAGAAGGATTATCTGGAGCAGCGGGAACAGTGCATCCAGTCCCAGCAGGCCTATATCAAAAATCTGGAGCAGGACCTCCATTCCCGACAGCCCCATATCGACGCTCTTGCCGCTCAAATCCAGGATCTGAACGAGCGACTGGCTTCTTCTGAGGCGCAGACCGCTTCACTGCGTACCGAACTCCAGGCTTCTAAACAGGAGCTGGAATCCCTGAAAAACTCCACATCCTGGAAGCTCACAAAACCGCTTCGGGCTCTGAAGCATAAAAAATAACTTTTACGGAGAACAAACATGAAACGAGAACGCATCTTTTATCTGGATTTTGTCCGCGCCCTTGCGGTCTTTTTGATTTTTTTGACTCATTTTAATGCCCGCTATCTTTATTTCTACCTGACGCCGGAGATGCCGCAGAACGCGATCCTGACCCTGAATCCGTTTAACATTTATATCGGCAATCTG
This sequence comes from uncultured Lachnospiraceae bacterium, assembly GCA_934351765.1. Classification (GTDB taxonomy): domain Bacteria; phylum Bacillota; class Clostridia; order Lachnospirales; family Lachnospiraceae; genus Lientehia. The sequence continues at coordinate 1,758 of CAKRJM010000178.1, forward strand.
GGAGTCGCCCTGTTTTTCATTATCTCCGGAGCCGCACTGTTCCATGTCTACAAAGAACGATGTGAAGTGAAAACGTTCTATCGGAAGCGTTTTCTCTCTCTGTATCCCATGTTCTGGATTGCTTACATCGTCGCATTTTTGTTCATGTTTTTCGTATCCAGACAGATGCTGCGGCCGGAAACGCCGAAGGTGAATTTTCTGCTTACTATTTTCGGTATGGACGGCTACTTGACCGGTGTGGTTCCGAATTTTTATATTCTCGGTGAATGGTTTTTAGGCTTTATCGTGATTCTTTACCTTGTCTTTCCCCTGATCCGGAAAGAATACCTTTCCCACCCGGTCGGTCTGTGCATCGCGATCCTGATCCTGTATCTTCCGCTTGCCTGCCATGAATGGCTTCCCCAGTTTCCTTCCTCGAAGATCCTGTTCGTGCGGCTTCCGGAATTTCTGTTCGGAATGGTCTTCCTTGATAAGATCAAACGGGTAAAACCCTGGATGCTTGCTTCTGCAGTCATCATCCTGATCCTGAATACGGTATTAAAGCCGAATCTTCCGGAGAGTCTCCAGACTACTTATGTCGGAATCTCCTTTTTCCTGGTTCTGGTCTTTATCTCCAAGTATCTGGACCGCCAGCCGATCCGCGTGATCTGCAGCAGCGTCAGCAAGTATTCCTATGCGGTTTTTTTAACCCATCATTTTATCATCGACCAGATCTGCTCCCGCTTTCCTATGGAAAGCCTGACGCGGTCCGCCAGATATACGCTGTTCCTTCTGTGTCTTGCTGTAACCTCTCTTGCTTCCTGGCTGCTGTATCATCTTCACGCCAGCGTTATGAACTATTTAAAGCGCATGTTTGCAAAACCGACAGAATAAGAACAGCCAAAACTACTGTTCATTTCTTGGAGGAATCGACAAGCCGGCCGCAGGATTTCAATTTCCTGCGACCGGCCCGTTTTACTTCGTTATTCTTTCATTCTTTTACTGCTTTGCAGTTTCCTGTCAATTGCTTACTCAAACAGATCTTCCGAATAATATACCCGTCCGTTCAACTTTACCACATCCGGAGAATAAGGCGCATTCGGCGTATGATAATACTCGGTTACCTCAAAATAAATATAATCCAGCTCAAAATGAACATTCAGAAAACCTCTGTTTCCGTACTCATCTTCATACTCAAGCCTTGCAACTCCGTCGCTGCCTGCTTCAAGCTCAAATATCCAGTCATTCGTTTCAATTTCAATCATTCCGGTCTGGCCATAACATTCCGGTGCTTTCGTCACAATCAGAGTATCACGATTACCTTCTACACAATACCAGTTACGCTTTTTATAGGAAATGTATCTGGCATATCGGATCAGTACACCATTCTCATCAAAATAATATTCATCACTGTCAATATACTTATACCCGACTGCCGCTTCATATGTTACCGGATCAAAATACATCTGCCAATCACCAAGATCACACCAGCCACTCATGAGCGTTCCATCCGGCTGGAACCAGTATTTCTTTCCATTGATGACTTCGGTTCTGGACTTTAAGATCTCCACGCCGTTTTCATCAAACAGATATGCTTTTCCGTCCACATGGGTGATTCCGGTAGCCGCCTGATAAGTCTCCGGATCAAAATACATCTGCCAGTCTGCGAGTTTCAACCAACCGGACTGGGCGATTCCTTCTCCGTTCACATAGTACTTTGCCCCGAAAACATTGGGCGTAGCGTTCTTCATCAGGACACCATTCTCATCAAACACATACGGCATTCCATCGATCCAGGTCAGTCCGGCAGCACCCACATACGTTTCTGGATCGTAATACATGGTCCAGTCTCCAAGAATACACCAGCCGCTCATTAAACTTCCGTCTGGCTGGAACCAGTATTTCTTTCCGTTAATGACCTCGGTTCTGGACATCAAGATCTCCACACCGTTTTCATCAAACAGATACGCTTTTCCGTCCACATGGGTAATTCCGGTGGCCGCTTCATACGTGTCTTTGTCAAAATACATCTGCCAGTCTGCGAGGCGGAGCCAGCCCGACTGGGCGATTCCATCTCCGTTTACATAATACTTCTTTCCGTTGATCATTGGCGTTGCATTCCGGATCAGTTCTCCGTCCTCCCCGTAAACATACGGCACACCGTCCTCGATCACCAGGCCGACCTTTTTTTCTTCAGCCGGTATGATCGGAGTCTCGTTTTCGTCTGCTCCATACACGACTGCCGGTACCGCAGCCGCCGGGTCACCTTCCGCATGAACCGCCAGGCTTCCTGCCGACAGGACTGCCGCGCAGAGTGCTGCATACAACAAGTTCTTCTTCATAGTGCATCGCCCCTTTTATATAGTATAGTAATTTCTACTATAAAGCAGTTCGTCTAAGCTGTCAACGATTTTTCAGAATTTTTTCTTTTCTCTTCTGC
>CAKRJM010000179.1 GCA_934351765.1 uncultured Lachnospiraceae bacterium
AGGCACAGATGATGCTTCTGGAAGATGAAAGCTTTGACAGCTCGGTATTCCGGCTTCTCTGCTCCGGAACGATCTGCGCTGAGGACGCCGTATCAGCTGCAGGAGAAGAATTTTTCAGCCAGTTTTCCGCCATGGAGGACGACTATTTCCGGGAACGTGCCGTGGACGTCCGTGATGTGGCAGACCGCCTTGTAGCGGCGCTGGAGGGAAGAAGCTGTGGAAATTTCCCGGAAGCGGAGCCGGTCATCGTGGCTGCGGAGGAACTGGTGCCCAGTGAGACCGTTCAGATGGACAAATCAAAGCTGCTGGCGTTTGTGACAGAGCGTGGCTCCGAAAATTCTCATACGGCAATCCTGGCCCGTACCATGAATCTTCCGGCCATCAGTGGAATCCAGGTGCGCCCGGAGTGGAACGGGCGTCTGGCTGCCGTGGACGGTAAGAAGGGGATCCTTTATCTGGATCCGTCACCGGAAGTGCTGGAAGCCTTAAAGGAACAGCAGCTGGAAGCAAAAAAGCGTGTCAGGCAGTTACATCAGTTCAGAGGCAGAAAAACGATTTCAAAAAGCGGAAAGAAAATCAGGCTTTATGCCAACGTGGGGAGCGTTTCCGATGTGAAGGCTGCCCTGGAAAACGATGCGGAGGGGATCGGTCTGTTCCGCAGCGAATTTTTATATCTGGAGAAGGGAGATTTCCCCACAGAGGAGGAATTATTCTGTGCCTATAAAACGGCGGCGTCCATGATGGACGGAAAGGAAGTGATCATCCGTACGCTGGATATCGGCGCCGACAAGCAGGCCGGCTATTTCGGTCTGGAGCAGGAGGAAAATCCAGCCATGGGCTGTCGTGCCATCCGTCTCTGCCTTCTGCGTCCGGAGCTTTTCAGGACCCAGCTGCGCGCCATCTACCGCGCCAGCGTCTTCGGAAATCTTTCTGTCATGTATCCCATGATCATTTCCGTGGAGGAGCTGTCCCGGATCCGTGCCATTACGGAAGAAGTCAAGGAGTCCCTCCGGAGCGAAAAGCTTCCATATAAAGAAATCAGGCAGGGCATCATGATCGAAACTCCGGCCGCCGCCCTGATCAGTGATCTGCTGGCGAAAGAGGTGGACTTTTTCAGCATCGGAACAAACGATCTCGGACAGTATGCCATGGCCATCGACCGTCAGAATCCGACACTGGAAGCCTTTTATGATTCTCACCACCCGGCGCTTCTTCGTATGATCCGGATGACCGTTGAAAATGGACATGCCGCCGGCTGTCTGGTCGGGATCTGTGGAGAGCTGGCAGCAGACACCAGCCTGACGGGACAGTTTCTGGAAATGGGTGTCGATGAGCTTTCCGTCGCGCCGGGAACAGTTCTGAAGGTAAGAAAAGCCGTGGTGGAGCATGAGTAGGGCAGAAATCGGGACAATCCGTTGACAAAAGATGTCGAACTGTGTATTATGATGATGGTATGATATGCTTTAAAAGAATCAGAATTGGCGAGGGAAATGAAGGCAGAAAAGACAGACGCTACCGGGGGCATAAGAGGATTTATCGACATACATAGTCATGTATTACCTGGACTGGATGACGGAGCACAGTCACTGGATCAGGCTCTTTTTATGCTCAGACAGGCGGTTTCACAGGGAATGACAGGGCTGATCGCCACCTCACATTTTAAGCCGGACCGTTATATCCGGGAGAGGGAGCTGTATGAACAGCAGTTTCAGTTACTGGAGGAGACTGCCGGAAAAGAATTTCCAGGATTCCGGTTTTACCGGGGCAATGAAATTTTCTTTTACCAGGATGTCATAAAAGAACTGCAGACAGGTGTTTGTCATACACTGGCAGGAACAGACTATGTTCTGGTCGAATTTTCACCGGTGCAGCAGTATCCGTATATCCGAACTGCAGTAGAGCTTCTTGGAGAAGAAGGCTATCGACCGGTAATCGCACATGCAGAGCGGTATAATACTCTGGAAGAAGATATGGACCGGGTCTGGGAGCTGCGGGATCTGGGAGCCTTGATCCAGGTCAATGCAGGCGCTGTGGAAAAGGGCGGGAAACGGTTCGGAAAAACATTTATCCGGAGGCTTCTGGAGGAAGAAGCAGTACATTTTCTGGCAACAGATGCCCATAATGAGACAAACCGGGCGTTCCGGCTGGAGCCGTGCCTGAAGAATCTGAGAAAATGGTGCAGTTATTCCTATATCCGGAGAATTACCTGGATCAATCAGAGAAAGCTTCTGGAAAACCAGTATATCGAGTAAGGGATATATATGGAAAGAATGAAACAGAAATAAAGAAAAGGATTTGGAAAAATGGAACAGAGAGAGAAAACAAAAGGGGAAGAGGAACGGGAGATTGATCTGCGGGAAGTGTTTTTCGCCCTCTGGAGAAGAAAGTGGAGGATTATTCTGGTTACTGTCGCCTTTATGGCAGCGGCATGGGGAATCACCGAGTATCTGATCACGCCCATTTATGTATCCAGTGCAAAGATCTATGTGCTGAACCGTCAGAATCAGGACAGTGTGGCGACAAATTCGGATCTGTATGCGGCGACTCAGCTGGTAAACGATGCGAAGGTAGTTGTGACAAGCCGCTCAGTTCTGGAGCAGGTCCAGAAAAATTTAAATCTGAATATGAGTGCTTCCGGGCTGGATTCCATGATCAGCGTCGGAACGAGCAGCGATACCAGAATTCTGACGATTTCGGTCAGCAGTCCCAGTGCATCACAGGCACAGGCCATTACCGATGAGCTGGTAAAGGTAAGCTGTAAAGAAGTAGAAGATAAGATGGGCGTGGAGAGCATGAATATCGTGGACAGTGCGAGCCTTCCGACAGTTCCCTCCAGTCCCAGTAAAAAGAAAAATATGATGCTGGCAGGAGCCATCGGCTTTGTCCTGTCCAGTGCGCTTGTTCTTCTGTTCTATTTTCTGAACGATAAGATCAAAACGGCAGAGGATATTGAACGTTATCTCGGAATGAGCTGTCTGGGCATGATTCCCATCGATCCGGACATGCAGGAAAAGGGAAAAAAGAAAAAAAGGAGTAAATAGGGGTTATGGCAGCGAAGAGTCTTAATTCAGCCGGGAACACCGGAACCGGAAGCGTATCAGACAATACACAGAGAATCGTTACGAAGACTGCAAACCGGAGTGCACAGACGAACCTGAACATGCCCCGGAGACAGAACGGTGATTTTAAGGTACGGGAGGCCTTCCGTACCCTGCGCAGCAATATCCAGTTCTGCGGCAGTGAGTTTAAAACCATCGTCCTTACGAGCTGTATCCCTAATGAGGGGAAATCGTATGTATCCATGATGTGTGCGGAAGCCTTTGCGGAGCTGGACAATAAAAAAGTCCTTCTGATCGATGCAGATCTCCGAAAATCCGTGCTGAAAAAACGGATGCGTATGAACAACCGGAAATCCAAGGGTCTCAGCCATTTTCTTTCCGGACAGGCCTCTCTTTCGGAGGTTATTGTCCCCAGCGACCGGGTCGAAAACCTGGATATTATCTTTGCCGGCCCGTATCCGCCGAACCCGTCGGAGCTTCTGGCAGGAGATATGTTCCGCTTAGGGCTTCAGAAGCTTCGTGACAAGTATGATTATATCATTATCGACGCACCGCCCATCGGAAGCGTGATCGATGCTGCGATCATTGCGAAAGAGGCTGACGGAACGGTCATGGTTATCGCAGCCAATACGGTAAGCTACCGTCTGGCCCAGGGCGCAAAGGAGCAGCTGGAAAAGACCGACTGCAGGATTCTGGGAGCGGTACTGAACCAGGTAAATGTAAAAGAGTCCAAGTATTACGGCAATTATTACGGAGGCTACTATGGGAAATACTATGGCAGCTACTACGGGGACTAGGAGAACAGGAATAAAAGCAACAAGCCTCTAAAAATATTTTAGGGGGGGGGTAAACATATGAGGAACAACTCTGATGAAAAGAAATTTATGGATTTATGAAATTCAGAAGAAGATGTTATCCTGCAGGACAGCAGTAAACGGGCTGTCTCTGATTTCCTGTACATATCAATCATACAACATCCAGTTATCCGCGGGGGAATTGCCACGCGGGTATCTTTGTGTAAAGAAAAAACTGCGGATCGGACAGAAACGATGATCTGACAGACAGAAAGCATCTGGACAAGCAGCAGAAGAAACGAGGAATATCA
>CAKRJM010000180.1 GCA_934351765.1 uncultured Lachnospiraceae bacterium
CAGCATCAGCACCTCCGCCTCTGTTTCTATCCGGTGCAGCCTGATCCTGGGGATCCTTTTTAGCGGATTGTTTCTCCATTACGGCACCGCCATCGGTACAACTTTATTCCGAAACGAGACTGCCGGTATTCTCTTAAAAATCCTGGCCTGGCTCTGTCCCTTTCTCTATGTCTCCGGAACCATGGCCAGTATCTTAAACGGACTCGGCTATACGAAGATCACCTTTCTCCATAACCTGGCCGGTCTTGCACTGCGATTTGCCTGTGTACTGCTCATCGTCCCGTTTCTGGGGATCCGCGGTTATCTTTACGGTCTTCTTGCCGGTGAACTGCTTTTGACGGTCTGCCACCTGCGGTTTCTCTGCCGAAAAGGCCTGCTGTTCTCCTTTTCCTTTTTTCAGGAGATCTTCCGTCCGGTCTTCTGCGTTTTAATCTCCTCCGGAATCATAAAAGGAGCAGAAACGCTTTCCTTTTTTTCTGCGCTTCCGCCCCTCGGTTCCCTGATCGTATCCGGGTGTCTTTTTGTTTTCTGTTATGGAATGCTTCTGTGGCTGTTAAAGCCAGCCACCTTATTATAAAGAAATCTCTTCCTTCGCCCTTGCCCTGCGGTCATGGAACGACTGGATCAGCGGCACAAGGAAAATGGCCACCAGGCCGCCGGCAAATCCGTTATTGTATAAATTCATGCCACCGTACACGATGCCCACATTCAATGCAACGGAAGAATGTAAAAAGCCCGCAACAATGCCCCAGAATACACCATACTTGGCACTGATTGGCGCCAGTGTGGTCGAAAGCAGAAGCGCCAGCACCGCCGATGGATCGTAAATATTCCACTGCTTCGTAAGGCTTGCTACCCAGACTCCGAACATGACCGGTGCAATGCCCCGCAGATGTTTTCCGGTGGAGCTGAAGCCCACCACCGTAAAGATAGCTCCGATGCTGGGACCGTTTAACGCTCCGCCTGTCACCAGCACAAAGCCCATGGCAAACAGGCCATTGACCGCCATATTGAACATGGTCGGACGGACGCCTTCGCTTTTCAGATAATCCGTTCCGCCGCGTCCCTCCGCCTTCCAGATCCGCACATATCCCCGCAGAGTTTCCTTCGGAGACGGAAAGAGGCTTACCACGATCATACTCACAAACAGCACCGCAAGGATCACAGCAAACACCGTTGTGTATTCCGTAGACCACAAAAGTCTCGATTCCACCGTAAGTCCGAAGGACTTGCATAAGGACATGACCACCGTGGCAATGACCCCAGCCGCAAATCCTACATTATAAAGAGAATAGCCGTTATGGGCAAAATGGGTGTATGTACTCAGCGGAGGCAGGACAAATCCAATGGAAAGCCCCGTCACTGCCGCCAGAAGAAAGCGCACCGGCATGGGAAAATGTCCCAGCTGCATCAGCTCTGTGATGATCGGCGACAAGCTGGTTCCATAGAACCCGATATACAGATACTTAGATACCGGAACCTTATGAAAGCGGGAATACAGCACCACGCCAAGAAGGATCAGCCAGATATTTAACAGGTTTTTCCCAAACAGGGAAAAGCCGAACATCAGACAGAGGGAGGTTACGGTATGCCCATCAATTTCCATTTTCAGCCCGTAGACCATTAGAAGGCACAGGAGCGTTACCAGACCGGCATTGATCAGTGCCGCCCCCGGACCGCCGCTGACAAAATAGTCGGTGATCAGGAAGTCCGGCTCCCGAAGGATCGTCAAAAGTCCGTTTCCCAGCCCGGACAGCGGCTGCAAAAACAGTCCGATCACCATAAAATACAGGGGAACCAGCGCCAGAAGAAGGAACTGCTTCTTTCTGGACAGAGGTTTCAGTTCACGCATAGAAATACCATCCTTTTCTCAGTATGACTTCTATTGTAACCGAGAGCCGTAGGATTGGCAAGCAGAAACGTGGTCATCGTATTTTTCGTGACATTCTTTTCCGTTTCATCTTTCCCTGCAAATACTCCAGTAAAATCTTCGACACAACAGAGCTGGTTGTCTTGGAGAATGCCAGCCCGATGGTACGGCAGCAGGAGGGCTCCAGGGGACGGGAAACTACATGATGGGCAAAGGCCTTCAGAACCAGATCCTGGGAAATGGTCACGCCGAGATGGCTCCGCAAAAATGCCATGATCAGCGTATCGTCCCGAAAGCGGTAACTGATCTTCGGCTTCACCGGACAGGAATCGATCAGATGCTGGATATCATTACTGCAGCCCGGCGTTTCGATGATAAACGGATACTGAAACAGCTCCTCCAATGTAACGCTGTCTTTTGCTTCCAGCGGATGACCTTCGGGAAAAACCGCACAGAGCGGATCATGAAGCAGAGGATAAAAGGTCAGATCGTCTGCTACGATGGCTGACAGAAATCCGCAGTCTACCTGTCCGTGAATAATCCAGTCCCGGATCTCATTATAGTTGCCGTCCTGGATCTCTACTTCGATCTTGGGATAATGCTCATGAAAAAAATGGATCACCTCTGGCATCCAGAGTGCCGTGATGCTGGAAAAGCTCCCGACACGCAGCTTTCCCTCAATCTTATGGTTGATGTTGAAGGCTGCCTGCCTGAGCTTCGCTTTCTGGTTCACCATCTCCTGGATGTACGGAAACAGTCTTGTTCCGTTATCCGTTAAGCAAACGCCCCGCTTGACCCGGACAAACAGCTGGACACCCAGTTCCTCCTCCAGCCCCGCCATCATCTGGCTGATGGCTGACTGCGTATAGGAAAGTGCTTCCGCAGCCCTGGAAAAGCTCCCGGTTTCACAGACTTTTAAAAAAATTTCATATCGGTCTTTTTGTTCTTTCATCGTTTCCACCTATAAGTTTTTTTTATGCAGTACATTAAAATCATTCATTTTTCTAATATCTTACCACATGATATACTGGTTGGCAAACTGTATAGATTGGAGTATGAATTATTTATGGAAAAGAAATCAAATCACTTTTCAGGACAGATCGGCTTTGTCCTTGCGGCAGCCGGAAGCGCCGTCGGTGTCGGCAACCTCTGGCGTTTTCCCTATCTGGCGGCCAAGGACGGCGGCGGTCTGTTTTTAATCATCTACCTGGTTCTTGTATTGACCTTCGGCTTCACGCTTCTGACCTCCGACATTGCCATCGGACGCCGGACAAAGCAAAGTGCCATCGGTGCTTACACGCAGATGAATCCCAAATGGAAGTTTCTCGGAATCCTGACATTCCTGGTTCCGGTTCTCATTATGACCTATTACGCAGTCATCGGCGGCTGGATCTCAAAGTATGCAATCCTTTATCTTACCGGTCAGTCCGGTGCTGCTGCTCAGGATAACTTTTTTACCTCCTTTATCACCTCTCCGGTGTCTCCCGTGATCTTTGCCCTGTTATTCATGGCTGTCACAGCATTCATCGTTTACAACGGCGTGGAGGGCGGTATCGAGCGGGTATCGCGGTACATGATGCCGATCCTGCTGGTTCTGGTCGTTGTTATCGCAGTCTACTCCCTGACCCTGAAGCATACAGACGCTTCCGGCCAGGTACGGACCGGCATGGAGGGCTTTCTTTATTACATCACCCCTCATCTGGAGGGTCTGACCCCCGGACGTTTTCTTCAGATTCTTCTGGATGCCATGAGTCAGCTGTTCTTCTCGCTGAGCGTATCCATGGGTATCATGATCACCTACGGCTCTTATGTGAAGCCGGAGGTTAATCTGGGAAAAGCCGTCAACCGGATCGAGCTGTTTGATACCGGTGTTGCACTGATTGCCGGCGCCATGATCATTCCTGCCGTCTTTGTCTTTTCCGGTACGGACGGTATGGGAGTCGGCCCCAGCCTGATGTTTGTTTCCCTGCCGAAGGTGTTTAATGCCATGGGAACGGCCGGGATCATTGTCGGTGCACTGTTTTTCATCGCCGCGATCTTTGCGACCCTGACCTCCTGCATTTCCGTGCTGGAATCCATCACCGCAAACTGCATGGAAATTTTTCATTCCAGCCGGAAAAAGACCGTCCTGGTTCTGGCCGTTATCTATCTGGCTGCTTCCGCGGTGATCGCCCTCGGCTACAGCATCTTCTATTTTGAAGTAAAGCTGCCCAACGGCTCAGTCGGTCAGCTTCTGGACATCGCCGATTACATCAGCAACAGCGTCATGATGCCGTTCATCGCCC
>CAKRJM010000181.1 GCA_934351765.1 uncultured Lachnospiraceae bacterium
CCCTTAACAGCCAGCTCGATAACCTTCTCCGGCTTCTTAGCCATCATTTCCTTTAAAGTTGCTTCTTTCATTCCGCCTACATACTCGGAATGGCTGTAATAAATCTTCTGCTCCAGCTTCTTGCCGGTGATCTGTACCTTCTCAGCGTTTACAACGATTACATAATCGCCTGTATCAATATGAGGTGTGAATGTGGGCTTATTCTTACCTCTCAGGACTGCTGCTACTTCAGATGCCAGACGTCCTAATGTATATGCGGAAGCGTCAACTACATACCATTTTCTCTCGATGGTTGACGGGCTAGCCATAAAAGTTTTCATTGGTTTGACCTCCTTGGATTTCACCTTTCAAATCATTTTCTTACATGGTTTCTATTTTATGACAGCTGCGGGATTCCGGGGCTTTGGTATCCGGCGCCGTCGATGAATAGACAGCTTCAGGGCGCACTACTTGCGCCACAGCTTTTATATTATAATACACGATTCCAGGCGTGTCAATGGTTTTTCACGATTTTCCAGCTGTCCGGCGCCTGTTCCTCTCCGATCCATAATTCCTTTCCTCCGTCTCGAAATACGTGCTTCGCCGTCCGTTCCTCCATCCGTTCCCGCTCTCCGGGAGCACACCGGTGGATGATCATTTTTTCGATTCCCCGGTCATAAAGCGCTGATCGGTCCAGCGTGTAATCCACCCAGTCATTGGTATTCCGCTCCAGCTCCGGAAGGCGGTCCAGATGACGGATCGATACCAGGGTCAGCCCGTTTGCCGGAGCCGTTCCTCCGGCCTGCCTCCGGTCTCTCGCATTCAAGATCCGCTTCATGTCGTCCGGTGCAAGAAATCCCTTTCCCACCTCCAGAAGCGTTCCTGAGATGATCCGCACCATATTATACAAAAAGCCGTTTCCCACCAGACGGATCACGATCTCCGGGCCGTCCGCCTCCACCTGCGCGGTTATGATCTTTCGGATCGTATCCTCTGCCTGGCTCCCGGCAGAACAGAAGCTCGAAAAATCATGCTCCCCCACCAGGACAGCCGCTGCCTGCGCCATGGCCTCCACATCCAGCTCCCACCGGCAGAAATGGGCATACAGGCGCTTCGTCGGGTCCGGAAATCTTCCGGTCATGATCCGATATTCATAGGTTTTCAGAGAATTGCATTTTCTCGGATGATAATCCTCCGCCACTTCATCGGAAGCCTGTACCACAATATCCTCCGGCAGCCGCTGGTTTAAGGCATAACAGAATTTTTCTGCCGGAATCCTCGACTCCGTATGAAACACCGCAATATTTCCTCTGGCGTGGACGCCAGAGTCGGTCCGGCTTGCCCCCAGCACATGGATCTCCTCCCCGGTGAGTCCGGAAATGGCCTTATTTAACTCAGCCTCAATGGTATTTCCGTTGGACTGGAGCTGCCAGCCGCAATATCTGGTGCCATCGTATGCCACCACAAGACGTACTTGCTTCATGTTCCGCCTCCAGCCTGATCAATTATAAAAGGATCCGCAGCACAATCATCGCCGCCAGGAATACAAACAGGATCAAATAGGACAGACGATCCCGTTTCTCATAATGGAGCGGCTTCATCTTTGTCCGTCCCTCACCACCGTGATAGCACCGTGCTTCCATGGCCATGGCCAGATCTGATGCGCGCCGGAAGGCTGAGATGAACAGCGGAACCAGCAGCGGAATCATGGCTTTTGCTTTTTTGATCAGTCCGCCTGTCTCAAAATCAGCGCCGCGGGCCATCTGTGCCTTCATGATCTTGTCCGTCTCCTCCACCAGGATCGGAATAAACCGCAGTGCAATGGACATCATCATGGCGATCTCATGAACCGGCACACGCACATAGCTTAAAAAATGGAGACTTTTCTCCAGACCGTCTGTCAGCTGATTAGGCGTTGTTGTAAAGGTCAGAAGGGACGTTCCCATGACAAGAAAGATCAGACGGACTGCCATGAGCACCGCCCGGTAAATTCCCTCTTTTGTGATTTTAAAGATCCAGAGCTGTACCAGTACCTCACCGCTTGTCAGGAACAGATTAAACACAGCACTGAACAGCAGCAGGAAGATCACCGGCTTCAGGCCCTTTAAAATATGCCCCACCGGCACCTTCGACAGCGCAATGACCAGAAACAGGAATACCGCCGCCAGCACATAGCACACCGGATTATCCGCCGTGAACAGAGCAATAATCAGAATCAGAGTTGCAAACAGTTTTGTTCTTGGGTCCAGTTTATGGAGCACTGACGGCACCGGATAATACTGGCCCAGTGTAATATCTCGCATCATAATGCTTTAGCTCTCCTTATCCGCGTCAAGAGTACAGAGAATGGCTTCTTCCGCCTCCGCCACGGTAATCACATCGGTTTTCATGGGAAAGCCCGCGTCCGCCAGGGCATGGGCAATGTACGTCACCTGCGGAGCCGCAAGACCGATCGCCTCCAGCTCCTTATAATGGGCAAACACGGCACGGGGCGAATCATTGAACACCAGCCGTCCGTGGTTCATGACCATGATCCGATCCACATAGTTTGCCACATCCTCCATGCTGTGGGACACCAGAACTACCGTCTGTCCTCGCTCATCATGAAGCTTTTTCAACTGCCCCAGGATCTCGTCCCGTCCTCTTGGATCAAGCCCCGCTGTGGGCTCATCCAGAATCAGCACATCCGGCCTCATGGCAAGAACACCTGCTATGGCGACACGCCGCTTCTGACCCCCCGACAGCTCAAAGGGCGATTTTTTATATAATTCCTCGGAGATTCCGACCATGGCAAGCGCTTCTCTCGCCCGCGCCTCGATCTCTTCCTGAGAAAGTCCCTGATTTTTCGGCCCGAAACATACGTCGCTGAACACATCTGCCTCAAACAGCTGATGCTCCGGATACTGAAACACAAGACCCACATGACTGCGGAGTTCCTTCATGGAAAAGCCCTCGCCATAGATACTGGTCCCGTTATAGAGAATATCCCCTGACGTTGCCCGCATAAGCCCGTTCAGATGCTGGATCAGCGTTGACTTTCCCGAGCCTGTATGGCCGATGAGTCCGATAAACTCCCCGTCACGGATCTCCAGGCTTACATCATGGAGCGCCTCCGTTTCCATGGGCGTTCCTTCATTATATTTACAATCCACATGATTTAAGGTAATCATTTTCCGGCCCTCACTTTTACCAGTTCCTTCACCAGGGTGTCAATGTCCAAAATGCAGGGGGGCAGCGGCACACCTTTCTGCCGCAGCTCATGGGCCAGCTCTGTCACCTGCGGAACATCCAGCCGCAGCTCCTTCAGCTTTTCCACCTGGCTGAAGATCTCCTCCGGTGTTCCTTCCATGGCAACTTCTCCATCGTCCATGACATAGATTCGGTCCGCATGGATCACTTCTTCCATATAATGGGTGATCAGAATGATCGTAATCCCTTTCTTCTTATTTAACTCCCGAATGGTACGGATCACCTCATGGCGTCCGTTGGGATCCAGCATGGCTGTCGGCTCGTCCAATACGATACACCGCGGCTCCATGGCCATGACACCCGCAATGGCGACACGCTGCTTCTGTCCGCCGGACAGCTTATTGGGCGACTGCTTCCGATATGCCTTCATATCGACCGCGCCCAGACATTCATCAACCCGTTTCCAGATCTCCTCCGTGGGTACGCCGATATTTTCCGGCCCGAATCCCACATCCTCTTCAACCACACTGGCAATGATCTGGTTATCCGGATTCTGGAACACCATGCCCGCCGTCTGCCGGATCTGCCAGAGCGCACTCTCGTCCTTCGTATCCTTCCCGTCGATCCAGACCGTCCCCTCAGTGGGCAGCAGCAGCGCGTTTATATGCTTGGCAAGCGTGGATTTCCCAGAACCGTTATGTCCCAGAACTGCCACAAATTCTCCCTCTTTAATATCAATATTTACCTGCTTCACGGCCTCCAGGACTTCTTCCACCTGATCCTCTTCGTCCCGCCGGATATAGTTATAAATCAAATCTTTTGTTTTAACAATTCCCATGCTTCACCGTCAACTTCCATTGAAACAACGTTTACATTTATT
>CAKRJM010000182.1 GCA_934351765.1 uncultured Lachnospiraceae bacterium
GCAGGAAGCCCTCCGTTCGTTTTCCGTTTTCTTTTTTACAGCGCGATGATCACGCCGCCGTCTCCGGCGTAGGTACTGCTCACGCCTGCGGTGTCCACCACGTATACGTCCTTCACATCAATTAAGGAACAGATGATCTCTTTTACCTTCCGGGCACGGTCAGGACAGTTGGTATGGGCGATCGCCAGGGTCTTATGTCCGGGATCCACCGCCTGCTTTGCCACCCACTGTGCCATCTTGCGGAGCGCCTTGTCAATTCCGCGGGCCTGATCCAGCTTAATGATCGTTCCCTTGTCTGCACCCATGACCGGTTTGATATTCAGGACGCTGGCAACCACGGCCTGAATCCCGGTCAGCCGTCCGTTTTTCCTTAAAAAGTCCAGCGTTTCCAGGACAAAATACGTATTTAAATTATCCCGGTAATCGGATACCTCTTTTACCACCTCATCGAAGCTCTTTCCCGCTTCGCAGAGTTCCCGGATCTTCAGCGCCAGAATTACCTCACCCACCGATGCGGAATCGGAACTGAATACCGCGATATGCTTCTCGCCCTTTTCTTCTAAATAAAGGCTTCTTCCCAGCACCGCACTGTTATAGCTTCCGCTCAAATGCTGGGACAGGGTCACAACAAACACAGCATCGGCATCACAGTCATAGGCGTTCATGAATGCTTCCGGGGACGGGCATGCTGTTTTCGGGCATTCCTCCGACTCCCTTACCAGCTTCAGATAGCTTTTCTGATTAAAGGTCTCATCATCTGTGATCTGAATATCGCCAACCTGGAGGGTCAGCGGGATACTCTGAAAATGGCTGTCTGCTTTCAGCTCCTCCGTCAGATCACAACAGCTATCTACTACAATCTTGTAATTCATGTTCTTCCTCCTGTACTACCCAACTACTGCATGTAGTTTTCATTACGATTTATGATAGCACAGGATATATTATTTGAAAAGGGGTTTTGAAAATTTTTATAATTGAGACCGGACAGCCGTCCTGCCGGCTTCCGTTTCTTCCTATTTTTCCTGCCAGTAAGCTGTCAGAAGCTCCGTCAGCGCTTTCTGGTCTTTTTTTCCCATGAGTTCTCTGGCGGAGTGCATGGCAAGGAGCGGAATTCCGATATCGACCGTGTTGGAAAGCCCGAAGGACGCTGCGATGGCGCCCAGTGTACTGCCGCCTCCCACATCAGAACGGTTGGCAAACATCTGGCAGGGGATCTGATGCTTGTCGCAGATGCTCCGCACCACAGCAATGGCTGCACTGTCGGTGGCATACTTCTGGTTGGCCTCCGCCTTTATGGCGACACCGCCGTTCAGATATACGTTGTTGGTAATGTCACTCTTCTCCGGCTGATTGGGATGCTTTCCATGTGCCACATCCACTGACAGGAGCATGGTCTTCAGCCGGCAGTTAAGCCGATCCTCACCGGTATAGCCGAAGCTCAGACAGATTTTCTCCATAACGAGGGGCAGAAGCTCCGATCCGGCGCCCTGGTTTGTTCTGCTTCCGATCTCCTCATGATCAAACAGTACCACCATATCAATGCCGTCCCGCCGTTTTGTTCCCGCCAGCAGTCCGTCGATGCAGGCGCAGACCGAGGTTAAGTTATCCAGGCGCGGTGCCGAATAGAATTCTCCATCCATGCCGAGTGTTGTCCCCTCATCGCAGTTATAGACCGACAGTTCAAAATACAGGATATCCTCCGGCTTCACGGAAAGCTCCCCGGCCAGCCGTTTCATAAAATAGCCATCCTGCTCCGGTGTCTGCCCGGCGATGGGAAGCATGTCCTTCTGCCGGTTCAGCTCCACCCCCTTATTGACCTCCCGGTTCATATGGATCGCCAGGTTTGGAATGGTGAAGATAGGGCGTTTAAAATCCACCAGCCGAAGCTCCGGTGCAAAGCAGGTTTCTCCCCGCAGAGCCACCCGTCCGGCCACGGAAAGCGGACGGTCCAGCCAGGTATTTAAGATCGGACCGCCGTAGGTTTCGACATTGATCTTCGCATACCCGTCCTTTGTATGATCCGGCGCCGACTTGATCCGCATACAGGGCCAGTCCGTATGGGCCGCCGCGATTCGGAAGCTCTGGCTTCTGGCAAATCCGGGATTGACACGGAATGCAAACAGCGTTGAGCCGTGGGAACGTACGTAATAGCCCCTGCCCCGCTGAAGCTGCCAGCTTCCCGTAAGCTCCAGCTCCTCATAACCTGCCGCCTGTAATTCCTCTTCCGCCAGCGCCGCCGTATGATACGGAGATACGCCGTTTTTTATATACTTCATCAGATGCTCCATGATGCTTCCTCCTGTTTGTCAATCGTTCCTGTCCATTATAGCACAGCTGACAAAGATTCCGCTTTCTTTTTTCCGCATTTTCTCTTATACTATGGGTAAACCCATTTGGCATACCTTATTCGTAACAGGAGTTTTTCATGATCGCATTACACATCGCTGATATCAAAGAATTCACCTCTAAGCTGTTTCTTCATGAGGATTTTGATTCCTTTCTTGTTTCTCAGGCATCTTTCACCACCGGTTTTTCCGTTACGCTGGACGGCTCGCTCCATAAAGATTATTTTACCGATGAGCAGTGGGAAGCCATGGAGCAGCACGATCTGGCACGGTGGAGCCTGATGCGCCCTTTATGCTTCCAGATCATTAAGGGCTCCCGCCTTCCGGAGCAGTTCAAGATCATTCTGGCTCTGTCCAGGGCCAACACCGTGCGCCTCATAAACGGCGGCGGACTTTCTGTCTCCCCGGAGCAGGTGGGCGGGCTTTATCTCAATATCCGCTACGAAAACAGCCGTCTGTTCTGTATCACAGGCGTTTCCTTTGCCTCCTTTTCCATGGATAAGACCCTGGAGCATACCTGGGACGACATGGTAAAAAAATTTCTCACAGCGAAAAAGATCGCCTGGGAGGAGCAGTAGCTCCAGGTAAACATTTGCGAAGTGTTAGCACTCGAATGAGTTGAGTGCTAATTTTCTCTTGACTTTTCCCATACCCGGTATTACAATATAGGAAATCTGAAAAGAAAGGTGTGAGGATAATGCCTGAAAAACAGGGTAATTTATCAATCAACAGTGAAAACATATTTCCTATTATAAAGAAGTGGCTTTACAGTGACCATGACATCTTCTACCGGGAACTGATCTCCAACGGCTGCGATGCCATCACCAAGTTAAAGAAGCTGGATGCCATCGGCGACTTTGAGATCCCCGAAGGAACGGAGTTCAAGATCCAGGTGACGGTAGATCCGGAGGAAAAGACCATTACCTTTAAGGACAACGGTCTCGGTATGACCTTCGAAGAGGTTGACGAATATATCAACCAGATTGCCTTCTCCGGCGCAAAGGATTTCCTGGAAAAATACAAGGACAAGACCAGCGAGGATCAGATCATCGGTCATTTCGGCCTGGGCTTCTATTCCGCATTCATGGTAGCCGATAAGGTGACCATCGACACGAAGTCCTTCAAGGCCGATGCGCCTGCGGTCCACTGGGAATCCGACGGTGGCCAGGAATTTGCCATGGCCGAGGGCAATAAGACCGATTTCGGTACCGAGATCACCCTGTACTTAAATGAGGACAGTGTGGAATTTGCCAATGAATACAAGGCCCGCGAGGTCATCACCAAATACTGCTCCTTCATGCCGGTGGAAATTTATCTGAACAAGGCCAACGCGCCCCAGGAATACGAGACCATCGATGCCAGCGAAGTGACCGAAAAGGACGTGGTTGTAGAGCGTACCGTTGAAGAGGCAAAGACCGAGGAACGGGAAAACGAAAACGGCGAAAAAGAGGTCGTTGAGGTTTCTCCCAGAAAAGAGCTCGCCAAGATCAACAAACGGCCCGTGGTACTCAATGATCCCCATCCGCTGTGGACAAAGCATCCCAATGACTGCACCGCGGAAGAATATAAAAAATTCTACCGCACTGTGTTCAATGATTACAAGGAGCCTCTGTTCTGGATCCATCTGAACATGGATTATCCGTTCAATTTAAAGGGGATCCTGTACTTCCCGAAGATTGGTTCCCAGTACGAAAG
>CAKRJM010000183.1 GCA_934351765.1 uncultured Lachnospiraceae bacterium
TAAGTTAATACAAACATTATCTCTTATCGATCAGGATTTTATCGGATTTTAACCAGCCGGGCTCGTGCATGTCCGCGGCATAAACGTTTATTTGTCGGCAAACAGAAATTCCTCTCCCTCTCTTCCGACCTTCTGTATCCGGTCACGGTATGGCTCGGAGAGCGGATCGGCCAGAAGCTTGTCGATCACCGAAGGATCTCCCCAGAAGTGCATGGGAAATACGGCTTTTACATCGACCGTCCGCATAAAAGCATCAAAGCCCCAGTAATACCGCTCCTCCTGTCTGGGATCCAGCGGCACAAAGGCCACGTCAAAGGTCCGCCCACGAAGCTTCTCCATCTCCCTGAAAAACCGGTTTTTCATATCCTCATACTCTTCGCTCGTTTCTCCGATCCAGGTCCACCAGTTCAGATCCCCGGCATGATACAGGCGGACACCCTCACAGGTCACCAGAAACGCCACACCCTCATCGGTGGAGGTCAGCGTCTCAACGGTTAAAACCGGTGATTCCGATTCAATCTGCACCAGCGGTTTCTGATCCGCTTCGTCCGGCGAAACCGGCTCCGCATTTCGAAACTTCCTGGTCTGCTCTTTTCCGATAAAAGTCACCAGAGACAGGCGCTCCTTCGGAATTCCGTGGCGCTCCAGATAGGCCGGGCTCAGATGAATATCCCGGGAAAGGATATAATGAATCCTCGGATACTTCTCTGCCAACGAGAAAATCTTCAGATCAAAGTGATCCTGGTGCTTATGGCTGGCAAATACATAGAGCGGCTTTTCTTTTGGAAAATCCGGGAGCGTTCCTTTAAAATAATCAAAAAGAAATACTGCATGAGGAAGCTCCACGGCAAAGGAGCTATGATGAATGTACGTAATCTTCATAAAGGCCTCCGTATTTTCGTTTCAGATAATCCGTATAGTACACCGGGTTTAAGGGTTCTCCTGTAATCTCCTTTAACAGCTCTTCCATCGAGCGGGATGCCCCGTATTTGTGGATCCGTTCTCTCAGCCAGGACGCGATCATGCCGGGCTTTCCATCCCGAAGTGTTTTTTCAATGTCGAACTCTGTATTCATCTTATGATAAAGCTGCGCTGCCATGGCATTTCCGAGGGCATAGGAGGGAAAATAGCCAAACTCGCCCATAGCCCAGTGAATATCCTGTAAAACACCCTCCGCGGCTGTCTTCGGACGGATTCCGAGATACTGCTCATACTTATCAGCCCAGGCGGTTTCCAGCTCATATACGTCCAGACTTCCGTCAAACAGCTCCTTTTCCAGCTCGTAACGGATCATGATATGAAGACAATAGGTTAATTCATCAGCCTCTGTCCGGACAGGACCTGGAACAGAACGGTTAATGGCACAGATAAAGGCCGGAAGAGGAATACCGGAAAGCTGCTCCGGAAACAGTTCCGTTAATTTTTCATACAGCGGAGTCCAGAACGCTTCGCTCCGTCCCAGCATGTTTTCGTACAACCGGGACTGGGATTCATGAACCCCGCAGGTTCCGCCTGCCGCAGGAGTCTGCGTCACCTCGTCACCGTTTCCGAATTCAAACAGTGCATGTCCGGTTTCATGAATGGTGGAGAAGATGGCACTTTCCAGATTGTTCTCATAATAATGGGTTGTGATCCGCACATCGTCCTTATGGAGACTGGTCGTGAAGGGATGTTCACTCTCGGCAAGGACGCCGCGGCTGAAATCAAAGCCCAGGTAAGCTGCCAGATACCGGTTGAACTGCCGCTGCTTTTCGATCTCACAGGAGCGGAACAAAAAGTCATAGGACGGCTGGATACCGGTTTCGCGAATCCTCTTTACCAGCGGAATCATCGACAGCTTTAAGGCTTCGAAAAAGCGGTCCAGCTTTCTGGTCGGGAAGTCCTCCTCAAACTGAACCAGCAGTGCATCATAAGGACTCTGACCCGGCTCTGCCTGGAGGGCGGCAAATTTCTTTTTTGTCTCCAGGATTTCGGTTAAAACGGGGGCAAATATGGAAAAATCATTCTTCTTTTTTGCCTGTGTCCATTTCCCGGTGGATACGGCGAGCAGCTCGGAAAACTTCCGGTACTCGTCCTCCGGGATTGCCGCCAGCCGCCTCCGTTCCTTTTCAATGATACGAAAAATCCTCATTTCGGTATCCGAAAGTCCCTTGCTCTGCTTTGCTTTTTCCAGAAGTGCCCCGGTTTTTTCCGAGGTTAAAAGCGTCTGATAGGAGGCTGAAATCCGTCCTACCACAGCAGCGGTCCGTACTGCCCCGTTTTCCGGCGCAGCTGTTTCGTTGTCCCAGTCAAATAAGACAAGGGTAGTCTGGAGTGCATTCCATTCCTCCAGAAACGCCTCATATTCCTTCTGTAATCCTTTTTCCATTTGTCTGCCTCCTGCGGAATCTCTGTCGGTGACCAGAGTCTAGTGAAGCGGCCAGAGCCCCTGTTTTTTTAACTCCTGGTATTCCTGATAGGCCTGCTCCAGGATCTGCCTTTCGTTCTGAAATTTCAGGAGATGATACGCTTCGTAATACTTATAATACCCAGAATCCAGAAAATATTCCTCCCGCTGAGGCTTGCTGTAATAGCTGTCCGCCGCCATGAGATACCAGTGGACATCCTTTTCCACGGTATCCTGGGGAATATGAAAGGAATACTGGCTCTTTCCCACATACCGGGCAATGGAGGCCTGAACGCCGGTTTCCTCCCGCACCTCCCGAAGCGCCGTCTCCTCGTAAGACTCTCCCGCCTCTACGGTGCCCTTCGGAAGGACCCAGCCTTCATACTTGTTTTTATAATTTTTATACAAAACCAGTATCTTCCCCCGGAAGATCACCACGCCTCCGCAGCTCACTGCCTCAATCATTTCCATTCCTCCCGGTCTGTCCTTCTGCTGTGCGCTCTAACGATTAAAATAGCCCTCAAAAATCTTTTTTGCACCTTTCGTCGCCACCGAACCGCCAATGCCGCCGTTTTCATACACAATGCTTACAACGATCTCCGGATTCTCTGCCGGGGCAAATCCGATAAACCATGCATGGCTGTCTTCCTTATTTGAATTAAACTCTGCCGATCCGGTCTTTCCGGCCACCTGATAGGAATCGGACTGAAGAGACGGACTGGTTCCCTCATTGACAACCGCCACCATAAAGTTGGTCAGAGTTTCCGCTTCCTCCGCAGACATAAGTTTTCCGGCTGCGGTCGGCGTAAACTGTCTTACAATCTTTCCGTCCGGGCTTTCTACCCGGTCGATGGCATAAGGCGACATCATGGTTCCGCCGTTGGCAATGGTTGCCGCGATCAGGGCATTGTGAATCGGCGAAATCATGGTTTTTCCCTGCCCGATGGCCGTCTGTACCCGCTCTGCAAGACCGGAATTTCCATCCAGGACAAAGGAGCTTTGCTTATATTCTAAATTATCCTGAAGCGGGAGTCCTTTGTTGAACAGAAAGCTTTCACAGAGACTGTGCAGACTGTCCGGATTGATCTGTTCCCCGATGGTTGCAAAGGAGGTATTACAGGAGTTTGCCAGAGAAAGACGCAGATCCAGCATTCCGTGTACATGGCCGTCAAAGCAGTTCATAACTGCGTCACCATAAGTCATGGAACCGGTACATTCATATCGGTAATCCTGCCAGGTTGCGGGATTCTCCCGGATATAATCCAGCGCTGTCAGAAGCTTAAACGTTGATCCAGGCGGATAGAGGCCCTGGGTCGCCCGGTTTAACAGATTGGCATCGGTGTTTTCCTCGGAGGTCAGCGCCGCCCAGTTTTCCGCAACGGTGTTGGGATCATAATCGGGCTTGGAGACCATGGCAAGGATCTTTCCGGTTCCCGGCTCCAGAATCACACAGGCGCCGTTGTATTCTCCCAGCGCATCATACGCAAGCTGCTGGAGATACGGATCCAGCGTTGTTACCACATTGTCTGCCGGATTTTTGATATCCTGGGTCTCATTGCTTACCTGATCCATCAGATTTAAATGGGTCGTCAGAAGGTACTGGCTGGCCGACGCCTCCAGGCC
>CAKRJM010000184.1 GCA_934351765.1 uncultured Lachnospiraceae bacterium
CCTTAAAGGCTGTGGTAAAGCGGCTCTGGCTTTCATAGCCTACCCCCTGTGCAATGGATGCAATGTCATCGGAGGTTTTGATCAGCAGCATGGCCGCCTGCTCCATGCGGTGCTCCTTCATGTGGGCTGCGATGGTGGAGCCGTATACCTTTTTAAATACCCGCTTCAGCGTCGTTGTATTCATAAGAAAGATCCTCGACAGCTCCTCGATGGTGATCCGCTCGGAAATATGCTCCACCAGATAATTATGGACGTTTCGGATGATCTCCTCCGAAGACGCCTGGAAGTCCACCTCCTTCTCCGGACAGGTGATCTCCATGACCTGCTCAACGATCTCATGAAGCAGACCGATCTGCTCCGTGTCCGCAGCCTTATAATAGACCTCCTTGCCATCCCTCCGGCTCACTAAAAGCCCGCTTTCCGTCAATGATTTCAGATGGTGGGACACCGCCGGACTGGACATCTCCATCATGGCGGCAATATTGATGACACACTCCTCCTGATGGCTTAAAAGCCAAAAGATCCGGACTCTGGTGGGATCTGAAAGCTGACGGAAGATCTCCGAGACCGCCGTAAAATGTTCAATGTTTTTCAATTCCCGGCACAGACTGCCCATCCGCTTTTTCTCTCCGTGATGGTGAGGCAGCGTAATTTCTTCCACAGTAATTTCTTTCATAACAATCCTCCTTTTCCCATCGGACATTTTCAGGATCTCCCCTGATCCTCTTGAGATCCGTTCTCCGAAAATCGCCTTTTTCTCCCTTTCCGAAATCCCCTTCGCCTTTTTGGAAATCCCGGTCACAATCCCCTTGATTTTTGGATTTTTGCTTAGTATACTACAGCCATGATGATTAAGCAAATATTTAATTGTGATCGGAGGTATGTCTCATGAAAAAGACTTATAAAATCGAAGTAGACTGCGCAAACTGTGCGAACCTGATGGAAGAGGCCACAAAAAAAACGGCCGGTGTTGCAGACGCGACCGTAAACTTCATGACCCAGAAGATGATCGTGGAATTTGAGGAAGGCCAGGATGCCAAAGCTGTTATGAAACAGGTTCTGAAGGCCTGCAAGAAGGTAGAACCCGATTGTGAAATTGAACTGTAATATGCGTTTCGGGGTCAAAATTCTTTGGCCCCCTTTTTTATCGGAAATCCTTCCGGATTTCCTGCTGTAAAATCTCCGGAGACTTTCTTTTTCCGGAATAATGAGGAGATTATTATGACTAAGAAGCAGAAAAAAATGCTGATCCGCATCATCATCACATCGGTTATGCTGATCGCGCTCCATTTCCTTCCGCTGACCGGTATTCCGCAGCTGACCGCCTATCTGGCCGCTTATGCGGTGATCGGATATGACATTCTGAAAAAGGCCGGAAAGGGAATTTTAAACGGTCGTGTATTTGATGAAAACTTCCTGATGGCACTTGCCACGCTGGGGGCATTCTTCGTTGCCATCTGGACAAAAAGCGGCGAGTATGTCGAAGGAATCGCCGTTATGCTCTTCTACCAGATCGGCGAGCTGTTCCAGAGCTACGCCGTCGGCAAGAGCCGCAGCAGCATCAGCGCGCTGATGGACATCCGCCCCGACTATGCCAACATCGAAGAGAACGGCTCCTTAAAGCAGGTGGATCCCGATGAGGTTGCCGTCGGCAGCATCATCATAGTGCAGCCCGGCGAAAAGGTTCCCCTTGATGGTATCGTAATCAGCGGAGCTGCCAGCCTGAACACCAGCGCCTTAACCGGAGAGAGTCTTCCCCGTGATGTAAAGGAGGGCGATGAGATCATCAGCGGCTGTATCAGCTTAAATGGTGTTCTGAAGATCCGTACAACAAAGGAATTCGGCGAATCCACCGTTTCCAGGATCCTGGATCTTGTGGAAAATGCAAGCTCCAGGAAGTCCCGATCCGAAGCCTTCATTTCCCGGTTTGCAAGGATCTATACTCCGGCTGTCTGTGCTGCCGCTCTGGCTCTTGCCATTTTTGTTCCGGTGATCCGGATCATCTGCGGCATGGATCCCGCCTGGACTGACTGGATCTACCGTGCCTTAACCTTCCTGGTTGTAAGCTGCCCCTGTGCACTGGTCATCAGTATTCCCCTCAGCTTCTTTGCCGGAATCGGCGGCGCCAGCAAGGAGGGAATCCTCATTAAGGGCTCCAACTACCTGGAGGCCCTCGCCGATGCAGACTGCATCGTATTTGACAAGACCGGCACTCTGACCCAGGGTGTGTTTGAAGTGACCGGCGTTCACCATAATGAAATGGAAAATGAAAAGCTGCTGGAGCTTGCAGCCCTGGCAGAATGTGCGTCCTCCCACCCCATCAGCAAGAGCCTCCAGCGAGCTTACGGAAAAGAGCTCGACCGCAGCCGCGTTTCCGATATTGAAGAAATCAGCGGCCACGGAATTACCGCAAGGGTAGACGGCCATGCCGTCGCCGCCGGAAACTCCAAGCTCATGAAAAAGCTTGGGATCGATTACCACGACTGTCACAGCGTCGGAACCATCATCCACATGGCTGTTGACGGCAAATACGCCGGTCATATCGTGATCTCCGATGTGATAAAGCCCCACTCCAGGGAAGCCCTCGCTTCCTTAAAGAAAGCAGGCGTAAAAAAGACCGTTATGCTGACCGGTGATTCCCAACGTGTGGCTGATACCGTAGCAAAGGAACTTGGTGTTGACGAAGTCCGCAGCGAACTGCTTCCCGCCGACAAGGTCAAGGAAGTCGAGAAGCTTCTTGCCGGCAGGAGCAAACGCGAAAAGGTTGCCTTCGTGGGCGACGGCATCAACGATGCCCCCGTTCTGACCCGTGCTGACATCGGAATCGCCATGGGTGCCATGGGCTCCGATGCCGCTATCGAGGCAGCCGACATCGTTCTCATGGACGATGACCCGCTTCAGATCGCCAAGGCAATCAAAATTTCCAGAAAATGTATCGGCATCGTAAAGCAGAACATTGTATTTTCCCTGATCATCAAATTCGGCTGCCTGGCTCTCACCGCTGCCGGCATCACCAACATGTGGGCCGCCATCTTCGCCGATGTCGGCGTCATGATCATCGCCGTATTAAATGCGATCCGCGCATTAAAATACAGAGAGTAACGCCTGTGCTCCGAAAAGCCCCCGATGCTTCAGCAACGAGGGCTTTATTTTCCATCTCTGATCTCTTTTACTTATCCCCGGCCGCTTTTCCTTTCGCGCTTCAGCCTGGTCACATAATGTTTCAGTTCTCCGCTGGCAACAAAACGCGGAAGATTCGCCGCTTCATAATAATTTTTCTGCTCCGTCACCGCCGCAAATTCCAGTGTATACGGGAAAAAGCTGTAATAATGGGCATACTCCACCAGGTTTTTCTTTCCCCAGTCTCTCGGCGTCTCATAGTAAAAATGGATTGCCGTTCCGGTATAATCCCGTTCTTCATCCAAATAGTCCAGCTGAAGATAGATCATTTCCCCTCCATCCTGCTTTCTGGTATTGTCCCAGTCTGCTTTTATCAGCTTATAAATCTCCTCGAATTCTTCCTCACCCGGCTGGAATTCATAATGCTGATCCCCGGCCGTCATCGGAATATCCAGTTCGATCCGATCCGGCCTTGAAAGCTTTTTGTAATCCTTCCTGCCGCTAAACCTGTTCCCCACAAGGATTCCTCCCAGAACAACCAGTATCAGAATCGCGAAACCAATCAAAGCTTTTCGTTTTTTCATAGGCCCCTCCTGATCTATTAGATCTCAGTTTCCAAGTCCATCCCTTCCGCTTTCTGCTTCGGCATATTTCTAATTCCAATATAACACAGCTGCACCTTTTACACATCTTAAAATTTTTGAAAAAATATTTAAAAAAGGCTTGCATTTTCCCGAAACATGATATATAATGATTTTCGTGCTCAGGAAACACACCGCGGCACACAACAGAATATGCGCTTCTAGCTCAGTTGGTAGAGCACCTGACTCTTAATCAGGGTGTCCAGGGTTCGAGCCCCTGGAGGCGCACG
>CAKRJM010000185.1 GCA_934351765.1 uncultured Lachnospiraceae bacterium
GCATCAGGCTCTCCGAAAGATGAACGTTTTCGACCACCACATCCTCCGGCACTTTGAGGTCCACATGGGCAAAATTCCAGATTGCCTTGATTCCACAGGCAATCAGGCGGTCTGCTACTTCCTGTGCTGCCTGTTTAGGGATCGTCAGGACTGCGATCTCAATGTTATGGGATGCCAGATAAGCTTCCAGGTCTTTCATATCCAGTGTTGGGATCCCGCGAACCATCTTTCCGATCTTCTCCTCACTGGTATCAAACAAGGCCTGGATCATAAAACCGCGCCGCTCAAAGTTGGAATAATTGGTCAGCGCCCGTCCGAAGTTTCCTCCACCGATGATGATCATGGTATTTTCATGGTCAATCCCCAGGATCTTGGAAATTTCATGATAAAGATATTCCACATTATATCCGTATCCCTGCTGTCCAAAGCCACCGAAATTATTAAGATCCTGCCGGATCTGGGAGGCTGTCACGTTCATCTTTGTACTCAGGTCATTGGATGAAATCCGTTCGACACCGCTCTCCATCAGTTCCCCAAGGTAACGGTGATACCGCGGAAGACGCTTTATGACTGCATTGGAAATTTCCTTTCGTTCCATATATTCTATCCACCTGTTCTGTTTATGCACATTTCTGGCTGTCATCTTTATCTCGATAGCGGTTTGCTCTGCATACAATACATTTGCAGCCTGCAACATCGCTATATCGTATTTATTATAGTATTTCCATGGTTTCTTGTCAAATAACTTTGACAATTTTCTTTCACACGTTTAAAATAACAGAGATGCTATGTATACGTTACAGGAGGATTATCATGATTTTAACCTGTCATCAGGTCTGTAAAGCCTTTGGGGACGTTTCTGTTATCAAAAACGGCTCCTTTCATATAGAAGACCGTGAAAAAGCCGCCATTGTCGGGATCAACGGCGCCGGTAAATCTACTTTTTTAAAAATCATCACCGGAGAGCTCCCTGCTGATTCCGGGACTGTGACCCTTGCAAAAGATAAAACGCTTGGGTATCTGGCCCAGCACCAGGACTGTACCTCCGACCAGACCATCTACGATACGCTTCTGGAAGTCAAAAAGGACATCATCGAGATGGAAGAAAAGCTCCGTGACATGGAACAGGCCATGAAGCATACCTCCGGCGAGGAACTGGAACGGCTCATGGACCTGTATACCAGAACCAGCCATGAATTTGAGCTGGAAAACGGCTATGCCTGGAAGAGCGAGATTGTCGGTGTCTTAAAGGGTCTTGGATTCTCCGAAGAAGATTTTTCCAAAAAGGTTTCCACCCTCTCCGGCGGCCAGAAAACCCGTGTTTACCTCGGAAGACTGCTTCTCTCCAAACCGGATATCATCCTTCTCGATGAGCCTACCAACCATCTGGATATGGCTTCCATCTCCTGGCTGGAAACGTATCTGTTAAATTATCCCGGCGCCGTGCTCATCGTTGCCCATGACCGTTATTTTCTGGACCGCGTTGTCACAAAGATCATTGAGATTGACCGGGGCGAGGTTTCCGTTTTTTCCGGAAACTATACGGATTATGCTGCCAAGCGCGCCATGCTCCGCGATGCCAGGATGAAGGAATATTTAAATCAGCAGGCCCAGATCAAGCACCAGGAAGCCGTGATCCAGAAGCTCCGTTCTTTTAACCGGGAAAAATCCATCAAGCGGGCGGAAAGCCGGGAAAAGCTGCTCTCCAAAATGGAACGGGTGGAAAAGCCCACTGAGGCTGCTTCTGCTATGCACATCAAACTGGAGCCTCAGATCATGAGTGGAAACGATGTGCTGACCGTCCGGGATCTGACAAAATCCTTCGGTCCCCAGACCTTGTTCCAGGATGTCTCCTTTGAGATCAAACGGGGGGAACGGGTTGCCGTCATCGGAAGCAACGGAACGGGAAAAACGACTTTGTTAAAGATCATTAACGGCCTGCTTCCCGCCGACTCCGGCGATATCCGCCTGGGTTCCCGCGTCCAGATCGGCTATTACGATCAGGAACAGCAGGTGCTCCATATGGAAAAGACCTTATTCGATGAGCTTCAGGATACTTATCCCAACCTGGACAACACAAAGATCCGAAGCGTTCTGGCAGCCTTTCTCTTCACCGGTGACGATGTGTTCAAGAAAGTCGGCGATTTAAGCGGCGGCGAGCGGGGCCGTGTTTCCCTAGCGAAGCTGATGCTGTCGGAAAGCAATCTTCTGATCCTGGATGAGCCAACCAACCATCTGGACATTGTCTCCAAGGAGATCCTGGAAGATGCACTGAACAACTACACGGGAACCGTCCTCTATGTTTCCCACGACCGATATTTTATCAACCGCACCGCCACCAGGATCCTGGAACTGACGGGACATACCTTTGTTAATTATATCGGAAATTATGATTATTACCTGGAAAAGCGGGAGGAACTGACGGCAATCCATGCCGCAGCGCAGGAGACAGATACCTCTTCGGATTCTGTTAGCGCTTCTTCGACCTCGGCCGGTGATACCAAAGCCGACTGGCAGGCACAGAAGGAAGCTCAGAAAGAGCTGCGAAAACGCCAGAACGAGTTAAAAAAGGTAGAAGACTCCATCGCCGCTCTGGAGGCACGCAACAACGAACTGGACGAGCTGTGCGCCAGCCCGGAGATCTGCACCAACATGAGCGAGCTGTTAAAGCTGACAAAAGAAAAAGAAGCCAATGAAACAACACTGGCTTCTCTCTATGAACGATGGGAAGAGCTGGCTGAATAAGCCTCTAAAACCAGCGCTGCGGCGGAGAAAACATGATTCCTCTGTGCTCCGCCGCCAGCGGTCTACGCGGCACTTTTAGTCTTTTAATGATTTTTCAGATAATCTGTCAATTCTTTCATCACAGCTTCGCAGTAAAACGCGCTTCCGCCATGATCCGCCCCTTTGATCTTATAAAAAGCGACATCTTTTCCGGCTTTTCTGGCCTTTTCATACAACAGAATACTCTGAGAAAAATGCACAAGACGGTCTTTGTCTCCATGCAGGATCAACAGCGGATGATTTGCCGTTTTTTCAGAAATATAGGTCAGGACACTGGCTTTCCTTGCTTCTTCCGGACACTCACCCGGATCTTTTCCAAACAGCAAAAGCCTCTCCGGAGAAATCAGCGAATTAGGTTTTACCCCACTTACCACGTCCGGTGTACGCATTGCTTCCAGATCCACCACACCATAGCAGTCTACAAACGCCCGGACCTCTGGCAACGGACGTTCCGGATGCTCATCCAGTTCTCCCGACTCCCAGGTGGCCCAGCACAACAGACAGGTATGACCGCCGCTGGAATCGCCGGCAACAAAGATCCGGTCTGCATCAATCCCAAGTTCCTCTGCATGTGCCGCCAGATAACGGATCGCATCTTTTGCATCTTCCACCTGCCCCGGAAAACACGTTTCCGGTACTGGCCGATACTCCACAACAGCTACGATGTAACCAGCGCGGACCACTGCCTGAAGATCCTCCACATGGTCAAACAAGTTCTGTTTCAGCCAGGCCGATCCCTGAATATGAACATACAGCGGATACGATCTCACCTCGTCGAGATGAACCGGATAGATCAGCTTGATATGCAGTTTTTTCCCGTCTTTCTCCGCATAGACGAGATCCTCCGGTATCAGGTTCGCCCGATAGGTTTCAGTATCTCCCTGGATCTCCTTCATTCCCTCTGCCCGGTCCTCACAGACCGGCATCGTTTCATACGTGTACCGATAATTCCATTTCATTGTAACTCCCCTGCTCCAAGTTTCTTCTGTTTTTCTGTTCCTGTTCCATTCGCGGCATCCCTGTCGGGCTTTTTTTATCCAAAGTCCCATAAGCCACGGACCTTGGCAGGCAGCTCATTCCCTGAGAAGCGCTGCCAGATCCACCATGCCGCGCCCCTGCT
>CAKRJM010000186.1 GCA_934351765.1 uncultured Lachnospiraceae bacterium
TATTTGCGTAAAGATTATTTATGGGTTGAAAGAAAGGGAGTTTGAATGAGGAAACGAGTTACTTGGCTGCTGATATGGACGCTCCTGATGACGACAGTTCTTTCGGGAGCGGTTTATGCAACCGGAGATGAAACACAGAAAGAAACAGAGACCGGAGAAACGACGGCGGACGGAGAAGAAGTACGGACGCTGACCATAGAACCGACAGAAAATGCGGAGGAGTCTCTGGAGAGGGCACTGGCGAAAAGTCCGTTCACAGAGGAGACGACTGTGGCCAACGGCGTACTGATCGGAACGACCGATGTCAGCGGCATGACGGCAGCACAGGCCATGGATGCGGTGCAGACGGAGGTTGCAGCGCTGGGAGGAAAGACCTTGACGCTGACGCTTGACGGAGCAGACGGGGTAGACCCCATTACCGCGCCGGTTTCGGAGCTTGGCCTTTATGCAAAGGATCTTTCCAATGTGGTCATGGAGGCTGTGACCCTGGGAAAGAGCGGAAACCTGATCGTCCGTTATAAGACAGAAAAAGATTTAAGCGTAAGCAGCCATACCTTTGATCTGGAACTGGCTGTGGACGAAGCGACCGTAAAGAATTTCGTGGATACGAAGACGGAGGAGCTGTCCATCGAACCGGTGGAGGCAAAGCTGGAACGTGTCGGCAGCGGCTTTGAGATAACAGACAGTAAGAGCGGAATCGAAGTCAATGCAGATGAAACCGCAAAGTCCATTATGACTGCCATGGAAAACTGGAACGGTGAAGATCTGACGGTTGCTGCTTCGGCTCAAATCAAGGAACCGAGATGCACCAAGGAGCTCCTTTCCCAGATCACGGATAAGATCGGAACCTTTTCTACAAGTGTGACAGGCGGAGCCGGGAAACAGAAGAATCTGAAGGTTGGTGTAGGACATACGACGGATGTGCTGATCATGCCGGGGGAGTCCTGGTCCATGCATGATGCACTTGCGCCATTCTCGGCAGAGAACGGCTATGTGGAGGAAATCGCATATCAGAATGGCGGTTATGTAAAGGAATACGGCGGAGGGATCTGTCAGCTGGCAACAACCCTCTATAACGCAGCACTGCGGGCAGAGGTGCATATTTCCAAGCGCTCCAACCACTCCATGATCGTAAATTATACCGACTGGGGTCTGGATGCCACCATCAACGACGGCGGTTCCAAGGATCTGGAGCTGACCAATGATTTTGATTTCCCGATCTATATTGAGGCGTCTGTGGGCGGCGGTTATGTAACTTATACCATCTGGGGCAAGGAGACGAGACCGGCGAACCGGACCTTAAAGTTCTATGGTGTGACCCTCAGCGAAGAGTATGTTCCCGATGAGGTAACTGTGGATCCCAGTATGGCCCCCGGAACTGAGAACGTTGTCCAGTCGACCTCTTATCCGGCGGCAGTCTGCGAGGCCTATAAAGAGGTTTATGTGGATGGCGTGCTTCAGGAGAAGATCAAGCTTCATACTGATAAGTACCGTGCATCGGCGAGAAAGGTCGTAAAGGGACCGGATGCGGCAGCGGCACCGGCAGAATCTGCGGAGGCTCCTGCGGAATCCACACCGGCACCGACGGAAGCACCCACGGAGGCCCCGACAGCGGCACCTACGGAGGCACCGGCGACGGCTCCTGCGGAATCCCCGTCTCAGGGCTGAAACGTCTTCGAAGACAGGACGTACAGCTCATGAAATGAGAGAAAGCGCAGACCGGGGGTTCAGAGAATCCTGATGCAAAGAAAAAAAAAGTATGCTATACTGAAGAGGTCATGGTTCCGGGAAAGGAATTTTGACCTCTTTCCTGTTTCACAGGAAAGTGCGTCCGATGAAACAAAAAGGAATATCTTTTGTGAGACGATGCAAAGGAGAATAACATGAAACCAGGACAGGATATGATCGTGACCGGATACATCGGTCTGGAGGGAACGGTGCTGGCTGTCGAGAAGCTGGAGGCCAGGCTGAAAAAAACGCTTCCTCAGGATCTTCTGGACACAGCCCGGAGCTTCCGGGAATACCTGAAGGCGAGTCCGGAGGCCGCAGTCGCGCGGCAGCATGGTGAAATAGCCATGCAAGAAGTGAGGAACGGCGGTATTTTTGCGGCACTGTGGGAGCTGGCAGAAGCACATAAAATCGGAATGACCGTATATCTGAAAAAGATCCCGGTGCGCCAGGAAACCATAGAGATCTGTGAGGTGCTGGAGTGGAATCCTTATGAGCTTCTGTCCGGCGGCTGTACGATCCTGGTGACGGACAACAGCAACGATGTGATCCCGGAGCTTCTGGATCAGGGAATTCCGGCAGTGTTTATCGGGAAAGTCACAGACAGCAATGACCGTGTGATTCTGAACGGAGAGAATGTCCGGTATCTGAACCGGCCGGAACCGGATGAGATTGAAAAGCTGGTATGATTCAGGCAGAGCCTGAATTGTCAGGATGAGAGAAATGGAGAGTTAAGATTATGAGAGAAAAGATTTTAGCTGCCCTGGAGAAAAACAGCAGGATCGATGTCAATGATCTGGCAGTTCTTTTAAATATGGAAGAAGTGGATATGGTCAATGAGATCGCGGCTATGGAGGCCGAGGGGATCATCTGCGGGTACCATACGCTGATCAACTGGGATAAGGTGACAGCGGAGAAGGTAACGGCCCTGATCGAGGTAAAGGTGACGCCTCAGCGCGGCATAGGCTTTGACAGTATTGCCGAGAGGATTTATAACTATGATGAGGTTCATGCGGTGTATCTGATCTCCGGAGCGTTTGATTTCATGGTGATCATTCAGGAAAAAACCATGAAGGATGTAGCCCTGTTTGTTTCGGGCAAGCTGTCTCCCATGGAAACCGTGCTCAGCACGGCAACTCATTTTGTACTGAAGAAATATAAGGATCATGGAACAATCCTGGAGCAGAAAAATAGAGATGAAAGGATGCTGGTGATGCTATGAGAAATCCATTATCTGATAAAGTTGTTGGCCTGGAGCCTTCGGGTATCCGAAAATTTTTTGATATTGTAAATGAAATGCCGGATGCCATTTCGTTAGGTGTCGGTGAGCCGGATTTTGATACGCCTTGGCATGTGCGGGAGGAGGGAATTTATTCTCTGGAGCAGGGGCGGACGTTTTACACCTCCAATGCAGGGCTTAAAGAATTAAAGGAAGCAATTTCTGCCTATCTGAAGCGGCGCTGCAGCGTGGAATATGATCCGGCCCATGAGATCATGGTGACTGTCGGCGGAAGTGAGGCCATTGATCTGGCACTTCGTGCCATGCTGAATCCCGGTGATGAGGTACTGATCCCCATGCCCAGCTATGTTTCCTATGTGCCCTGTACGGTTCTGGCTGACGGCGTTCCGGTACTCATCGAATTAAAGGAAGAAAATGAGTTCCGGCTGACTGCGGAGGAACTGGAAGCAGCGATCACACCTAAGAGCAAGATCCTGATCCTGCCCTTTCCCAACAATCCTACCGGGGCCATTATGGAGCAGAAGGATCTGGAGGCGCTCCTTCCGGTGATCCTGAAGCATGATCTTCTGGTTATCACAGATGAAATTTATTCCGAATTGACCTATAGCGGAACTCATGTTACCATTGCCTCCATGCCCGGAATGAAGGAGCGTACCGTACTGATCAACGGCTTCTCCAAGGCTTATGCCATGACCGGATGGAGACTGGGCTATGCGGCGGCACCGGAGCTGATCATGGATCAGATGTTAAAGATCCATCAGTATGCAATCATGTGTGCGCCAACCACCAGCCAGTATGCAGCGGTGGAGGCCATGAATAACGGAGATGATGATGTAACAGCAATGCGGGAATCCTACGATCAGAGACGCCATTATGTGTTAAAGACGCTGGAGGAAATGGGGGTTACCTGCTTTGAGC
>CAKRJM010000187.1 GCA_934351765.1 uncultured Lachnospiraceae bacterium
TTTGAGCCGGGAGAGGCAGGGAAAATCCCAAAGCGGCGGCCGGACGGAAACAAAGGAACGTTCGGAAAAGTGCTTCTGATCGCAGGGAGCGTCGGAATGGGCGGGGCTGCTTATCTCAGCGGCCTGGCGGCTTACCGGAGCGGCGCCGGACTGGTGCGGATTGTAACGCCAGAGGAAAACATTCCGATCATCCAGACCCTGCTGCCCCAGGCCATTGTGACCGGTTATGACGGGACAGCAGGCAGGACTGTATCGGAAACGGAGATCCGGGAATGGATCACCTGGGCGGACGCTGTGGTGATCGGTCCGGGGATATCGAAAAGCGCGGCGGCAGAAGCGGTTCTGCGGGCAGTGTTAACGTATCGGAACGGAAAGAAGACGGTGCTGGATGCAGACGCACTGAATCTTCTGGCGGATCATCAGGAACTGATGGAGGAGCTGGACCAGCAGGTGATTTTGACACCTCATCAGGGCGAATTATCCCGGCTTTTAGGTGTATCTATAAAACAATTGAAGGAGGATCCCGTCCGTGCGGCGGAAGCCTTATACCAGAAAACAGGTGCGGTCTGTGTCATAAAAGACGCAAGAACGCTTATCGTATCAGAAAACCGGCGGTATCTGAACCGGTCTGGCAACGATGGGATGGCAGCCGGAGGCGCGGGGGATGTATTGACCGGAATTCTGGGTGCATTTCTGGCGTCCGGTATGGATGTGGCACAGGCGGCAGAGACCGGTGTGTGGCTTCATGGGCTGGCCGGAGACCGGGCGGCGGAGCAGTTCGGTCGTCATGCCATGACGGCAAAAGAGCTGGCAGACAGTATCGGAGAAATTTTAAAAACATGGGAAGAGGAATAGTATGACAGAATATAACCGTGTGGCGGCAGTAGTCGATCTGGACGCCATTTACGAGAACCTGAATGAGTTGAAGAGCCATATCCGGCCGGGAACCAGAGTCTGTGCGGTGATCAAGACTGACGCTTACGGACACGGAGCGGTTCCTGTTGCAAAATGGATCAGGAAGCTGGCAGATTTTTTTGCCGTGGCTACGGTGGAAGAGGGAATGGAGCTTCGGAAGAACGGGATCTGGGAGCCGATCCTGATTCTGGGGCATACACCGGCGTCTTTATACAGGGAGGCCATCGAGCTTGGACTTCGCATGAATGTTTACGAATTATCCCAGGCAGAGGCAATTTCAAACATTGCGGTTTCCCTTGGAAAGACTGCCTATCTTCATATGAAGCTGGAAACGGGAATGAACCGTCTCGGATTTTCACCGGATGAGGAATCGTTACAGGCAGCAGAAACCATGAGCCGTCTGCCGGGCGTCTGTCTGGAGGGGCTGTTCAGCCACCTGGCACGGGCAGATGAAGCGGACAAGACGGATGCATACCGCCAGTTTAATATCTTTCAGAAGTTCGATGCAGCGTTAAGAGCGCGGGGCGTAAAAATCCCGATCCGCCATATTGGAAACAGTGCGGCCATGATTGATCTTCCGGAGTTTTCTTATGATATGATGCGGGCCGGTATCGCATTGTACGGCATGTATCCATCTGAGGACGTATCTATGGATCAGGTGGTATTAAAGCCGGCTCTGCGGCTGGTGTCACGGGTGATTTTTGTGAAAACCATTGAGGTGGGAGAATCTGTGGGCTACGGCGGAACCTTTACGGCAAAGCGGAAGACGACGATTGCCACCATTGGGATCGGTTACGGGGACGGTTATCCGAGAAAGCTTTCGGGAAAGGCTGATGTGCTGCTCCATGGAAAACGGGCTCCCATCTGTGGCCGGGTCTGCATGGATCAGCTTATGGTGGATGTGACGGATATTCCCGACGTAAAGGAAGAGGATGAGGCCGTGCTGATCGGACGGGATGGAAACGAGGTCATCACGGTGGAGGAGCTTTCCGCACTGGCGGATACGTTTAATTATGAGTTTGTATGCGATCTGGGGAAGCGGATTCCACGGATCTATATAAGCGGCGGAAACGTTGTTGAAAAGAAAGATTATTTTGAAGATTTTTACAAAACAGACCTGCCGTAACCGGATAGTATAAACGTTTTTGTATGAACCGAAGAAACATTGGAAATACTGAGACC
The DNA here is from genome assembly GCA_934351765.1 of uncultured Lachnospiraceae bacterium. Lineage (GTDB taxonomy): Bacteria > Bacillota > Clostridia > Lachnospirales > Lachnospiraceae > Lientehia. The sequence continues at coordinate 2,098 of CAKRJM010000187.1, forward strand.
AGAAAGACCAATGGAGAATCGGGGTGTGCAGGAACATGGAAACCATAAGGCGCGGAGATATTTATTACGCGGATCTGCGGCCGGTCATCGGCTCGGAGCAGGGCGGGATACGTCCGGTGCTGATCATTCAGAATGATACCGGAAACCGGCACAGCCCGACGGTGATCTGCGCGGCAATCACCTCAAGGATGAATAAGGCGAAGCTGCCGACCCACGTGGAGCTGCGGGCAGACCGCTGCCGGATGGTCAAGGATTCGGTGATTTTACTGGAACAGCTCCGTACCATCGATAAACAGCGCTTAAAGGAAAAAATCTGTCATCTGGACGGAACGCTTCTGGGGCGGGTGAATGCAGCACTGCAGGTAAGTCTGGATCTGTTTACATAAGCAGGCTTACAGCAGGGAAAAAAGGAGTGAAAAAGCTATGGGGGATGTACCCCGAAGTATGTTACTGCTGGCCGGGATCCTTTTGATCGAGATCCTGTTCTACGGATTCGGTGCAGCGATCCAGGAGCTGGGAAGCAGTGAACTTTCCAGAAGAAAGGAAGAGGGAGACCGGCGGGCGGCCGGGATCTTAAAGATCCTGGAAAGGCCCTTTTCCTATGCAGGAGTGGTTCAGGCCGTGTCGGGAGTGGGCGGTCTGATCAACGGAGCCGTTTTGTTAAAGACGGCGGAGCGCCTGCTGTTACATAGTTTTTCAAACAAGCAGATCCCGGCAGGTATTCTGACCGGGATAACGGTCGTTTTGGCAGCAGTTCTTCTGCTTACGGTCTTTTTGTCCGTCGGCGTGGCACTTCCGAAACGGCTGGCGGCCCATGCGCCGGAGGCTTGGGCATACCGGCTGTATCCGGCGATCCGGGTATTATCTCTGCTATTTTATCCTCTGGTCTGTCTGGTGAGCGGCGTATCGGCGATTCTTGCGCGTCTGTTCGGTGTCCGTCCCGGTGAAGATGCGGACAGCGTGACCGAGGAAGACATCATGTCTATGGTCAACGAGGGCCATGAGCAGGGGGTTATCAAGGCCGATGAAGCGGAAATGATCACCAATATCTTTGAATTTGACGATAAAGAGGCCGGAGATATTATGACCCATCGGACCAGCATTCAGGCGCTGTCGGCGGATCTGACCCTGGACGAGGCGGTAACGGAAATGCTTTCCGGGAAAAATTCAAGATATCCGGTGTACCGGGAGACCCTGGACGATGTGATCGGGATTCTGCATTTAAAGGATGCTGTGCTCTGGCAGAAGCAGAGGCAGGCCGGAGACAAAACACTTTCGGAGCTTTCCGGACTTCTGCGCACCGCCCGGTTTATTCCGGAAACAAGAAATGTGCGGAAGCTGTTCCAGGTCATGCAGGCATCGAAGCTTCAGATGGTTCTTGTGGTGGATGAATACGGCCAGGTGGCGGGGCTCATCACCATGGAGGATATTCTGGAGGAGATCGTGGGTGATATCCTGGACGAGTATGATGTGGAAGAACGCATGATCCAGCCATCAAAGAACGGGTATCTCATGCGCGGCATGACACCGCTGGAGGATGCCGAGGAGATCCTTGGGATTTCCTTTGGAGACGAGGAGTATGATACGGTCAACGGGTTTCTGATCTCCAGGCTGGACCGGATCCCAGGCGACGGGGAGCGCCCGGTGATCCGGTACGATGGCTGGAGGTTTTCGGTCCTTCGGGTAAAGCATAAGATCATTGATCTGGTACGGGTCGAGCGGACCGGGGAACAGGAGACCGGAGCAGAAGCCGGGGAAGAACAGAAAACGGAAAGAATATCA
>CAKRJM010000188.1 GCA_934351765.1 uncultured Lachnospiraceae bacterium
GATGCTCTATTCTGTACCGGATTGATGCACTGCTCATCGCAGCCTTCCAGGTACAGCCAGTATTCTACCGCGGCGATCTCGTCTGCCTGTAAGCTTACCAGACGCTTCGCCCCGGCCAGATAATCTCCATCACTTTCCCCGGCTATATAGGAGCCGATTGCTTCCGACGGATCTGCCGTATAAAAGGCTTCACCATCCGCCGAGATTGATGCAACCACCGCCGAAGACCGGGGAATCGTTCTCCGGGACTGAACACTTCCGGAGCCTCCCAGATCGTCCAGACTGAAGAAATAGATGACCGTTCCGGAAGAGGAAGTGATCTTCATGCCAAGCCGCATGGCTGCAAGAGCCTGGGCATCTCCTCCAAAATTTAAGCTCTCCCGGTCAAAATACACATCACACGGTGCATTGAGACACTGCAGATACACCGTTCCATGGAGGGTATCGCTGTTCACCCGGTCATCGGCCTGGCTGTATCGTGCGGCAATTCCCTCCGGCGTTGCTGCCCGCACCTTATAGAACCGCTCCAGATCTGCCGTTGAAACCGGACGGAGCGCGTCCAGGCTTCCCTCGAATACAAGTTCACAGGTCCTGTCAAAGGGGCCGCTCCTGCTTTGGGAGATCAGAAGGCTTGTCTCCCCCCTGCTGACCGAGCCTCCCATGGGTGTCACATTGGTTGACGCTCTGCCCGACAGGGTAAACCAGGCATAGGTCGAGCCTGCTGCTGCCACTAAGATCAGCAGAATCCACAAAATCGTCAGACGAAGCGAATGCTTCATCGTCTGGTTCCCGTTATCCACAGGCTCACCGTCCTTTCCTCATGTTATCCACTAATGACTGTTTTCCTGCGAATGACAGCGCCAGATTCTTTAAGGTCTGTTCACACAGGTTTGCCGTACAGTCCTCATCACAGCCCTCCAGCCAGATAAAGACCTCAATCTCCACCGGTTCTCCCGGCTGGCCGCTGCCGTTTCCGGAGACGGTACAGAGCTTCCGGGACTGATCCTTTAAGATCACCGCCCCGGTATCCTTGTTATAAATGCAATAATCCTCTTCATTACAGGGCGTAAACCGAACAGTTGTTCCGTCTGTTTTTGTGCTGTCCAGCACATAGCCCTCCGCACCGGTCCTGGTATTATATTCCGCTTCCGGATTCTTCTTGTCACTGATGGAAAAGATCATTTCTTTGTCATCAGCCTGGTTCTGCCCCGGCTGATGGACCACCAGTCCCACACGGATTGCCGTGGAAATCGGTGCCTGTTCATCGCTGTCCTCGAACCCGATGTCCGACAGATAGATATCCGTCGGATCTGCGTTTGTCCGCAAAAACAGACTGGTATGGTAATAGTCGCTGGCGCCGCTCTGTTCAAAGCTCCCGGCCACCAGTGCCGGCTGCCCGTCTGCGCCCCTCACAAATTTTTCGGCTTTCTGAAAACCGCCGCGGATCCGGTTGGTGGACACAGGAACCAGCCGTCCCGTAAAGCTGTCCAGCACCGCCGCCGAGCCATACACGCCATCATAGGTGTTGCTGATCTGTAAATTGGCCCCGGCTCCTGCTGCCATACGCACGTTGGTGGTATGACGCCCGGTATTGTAAATATACCAGGCATACGTTGCCGAAGCTGCCGCCAGAAACGCAATAAGGAGTCCCGCCACTGCACCGGTGAACCGACGCCGGAGCATCCGCTCCCGTCCGTCCCCTGTCATGGGCTGTTTCTTCTGTTTCATCCGTTTTTCTTTGATGTTCATTGATCTTTCTGCGCTCCCGCCTGCTTTTCCCTGTCATACTGCTGCTACTGCTCACCGCGTTTTTACATTATTACACAACACTATAAGGGACATAGCCCGCGTTTTTCGCTGCCTCCTGTCCCTGAACACTTCTCATTACATTATAGAGAAAACCATGAAAATTACAAGAACTTTCTTTGTTTCTACCTCTGATCTTTTAGCTCTGAAATGCCAGATTGATTCCTTCCGCGATCAGAAAGCTCAGATTTTTAATCTGCTCGTCAATATTTCCCGGCGTCACATACATGGGACCCAGCCGCGGCTCGATCAGCTCCCGCACCATCTGATAACGTTCTTCCATCGTCATGTCCTCCACCACCTCAGCCTGATTTCCGGAACCGGCGGCGCGCAGAAGCTCTGCCAGGGCATCCACCGTATCATAAACGATGGCGGCGGCAGCCACAACCGTCGGAACCCCGATGGCAATGACCGGACAGCCCAGGCTTTCTTCGGTCAGGCTGTGGCGGTGATTTCCGACACCGGAGCCCGGGCGGATCCCCGTATTGCTCAGCTGAATTGTGTTGGCAAGGCGGCTGACGCTTCTGGCTGCCAGAGCATCAATAACTACCACCGCCTCCGGCTTCGTCTCAGACACAATGCCGCGGACAATCTCGGCCGTTTCCATGCCAGTCTGCGCCATGACTCCGGGAACAATGCCGCTCAGTCCCCGTTCCCGTTCCGCCTCCGCTTCCTGATACACTTCCTGATATGCTTCCTGATGCACTTCCTGATGTGCTTCCTGATACGCTCCTTCTTTCCGGTCTGTTTCCAGCTTCTGTCGTGTGTCTTTCACACACTCCATCTTACGTCCGAGATGTCTGGTGATCCGGATCTGCTCCAGGGTACGGGGCCCCAGCGAGTCCGAAGTCACCTCATGATTTCCCAGCCCCACAACCAGAACGGAGCCGGGGGCTCCTGCTGAGTGCAGCAGTTCCTTTATATAGGAAGAAAGTTCTTCCGACAATGCCCGCTGCCTCCCCGGACTCTGTCTGGCCATTGCTTCCGTTTCCAGTGTGATATAAATTCCCCGGGGTTTTCCAATCGCCCGCGCCCCAATACTATTCAGTACCTCTACTCTGGTGACGCGAACACCGGACTCTCTGTGAACCTCCTCTGCCACCGAAACCCCCGGAATCCCCGTTTTCCCCTCCGTTACCGATTCCCTGGCCTCCAGCGCCAGGTCTGTATGCACCTGCTGCATGCTCCCGCTCCTCCTTTTTTGCTGTCCTTCCGTTCTATTTTCCCTTGATTTTTCCCATTTTATGTATTGACATCGGCGTCTTTTTCCTATAAAATGAGATAGTATGTTTACATTGAACTGTCCGTGTCCGGCTTTAATGCAAACCAGATAAAAGATGATTTAATTAAGTTGGAGGTGTACTGAATTGGCAAATATCAAATCCGCAAAGAAAAGAGTTCTCGTAGCTCAGACAAAGACTGAAAGAAATAAGGCGATCCGTTCTAAGGTTAAGACCATGATCAAGAAGGTTGACGCTGCTATCGCTGCCGGTGACAAGGCTGCTGCACAGGCGAGCTTATTAGTAGCAATCAGCGAGATCGACAAGGCTGCTTCCAAGGGTGTGTATCACAAGAATACCGCTTCCCGTAAGGTTGCCCGTCTTACCAAGGCTGTAAACGCTATCGCTTAGTTTTTAAGCATAAACCAAATAAAGGACTTCACAGAATCCCTGTCGGAATGGTGTGCCGGCAGGGATTTTTTCCATTTTATATTGAAGCTGTAAAAGCAGTCGCCGATATCGTTGCTCCGGGCGACCACTCCCGCTTATCCCTCGCAGCCAGCGGCACATAACCCTCGTCGGTCGCTTCTGCTCCGGCTTGGGAAGTGCCGGGGCTCGGGACGTCCCCTGCGCAATCAATATACGGCGGCTGTCCAGAGCCTGTAAATAAAAGGAATAGACCGATGCCGGCGATTTCGAAAGGGAGTATGTGAGGCTTCCGTCGGGAATCTCCAGGCTAGCAGCCGACACCGAGCGCCATTGTCTGAGCCCGAAGGGCGAGTTTCAGCGCGAATGGCGGCGAATCAGCG
>CAKRJM010000189.1 GCA_934351765.1 uncultured Lachnospiraceae bacterium
GTACGGATCGCATCCAGCCAGTATTTGAACTGCTCCATATCCCAGCAGAGCTGAGTCATGATGTAGTCTGCACCGTTGTCCTGCTTCTGCTTCAGAACTGCGATATCGGATTCTAAGCTGCGGCATGAGATATGGCCTTCGGGAGATCCTGCTACTGCGATCTCAAACTGATCACCAAACTCATCGCGAGCGAATTTTACAAGGTCGGTTGCGTAGTTGAAGTCACCACAGGTTGTGGTCTCGCCCAGCGGAATATCGCCACGGAGAGCCAGCATATGATCTACGCCTTCGTTTAAGTAAGTCTGGAGCTGCTCCTTGATACCCTCTTTTGTATTCTTGATTACAGTGAAGTGGGTAACAGGGGTGGTTCCTGCCTTGATGATCTCCTGACATACATCTCTGTTACGGCCTACGTTTCCGCCGCCTGCTCCATATGTACAGGAAATGTAATCAGGTTTGAACTTGCAGAGCTTCTCGATCGTTCCGGGAAGATTTTCCATACCCTTGTCGGTCTTGGGCGGGAAAAGCTCGAAGGAAAGGAGCTGCCGTTCTTTCATCAGTTCTGTGAGTTTTTTCTTTGCCATAGTGTTATACCTCCTAAGTATATTTCAAATTGTTTGAAACCCATGGTTGTCAGTCGGTACAGCGGATCTTTACGACACTGTTTGCCAGGTCGACCTCCGTCACCGCGCCCTTCAGCTTCATCTCCTGTCCGATGATATCGTACATGGTGATATCCTCACCATCGATCAGGATCTTGCTGACATTCTTCAGAAGAAGTGTTTCATCCTCCTCTGTTTTCTTTCCATATACAGACGCAAGACACATATCTGTCACCTCCTGCTTGAATGAATCTTACTTTAACAGGGAAAGTGCAACGCTTAAGCGTACATTTCCGCTTTCAAAATCAGAAACCGCACGATCAATCTGATCAGCCGCCTCTGTTTTTCCCATTTCGCGAAGCTTTTTTGCCATATCGGCAAGCTCCATGGCATGATGCTTATTATGATCTACCATATAACCAACCAGTGCGATCGTCTCTTTTTCCGGATCGGCACACCCTCCGCAGCTTCCGCACTCTTCTGTATGACAGTGCTCATGTCCGTGATCATGCTCGTGGTGGTCATGATCGTGATGGTCGTGGTCATGATGCGTATGCTCATGTCCATGGGGGATCACATTGCCGTTTTCGTCCGTGATAACGTGCATATCCAGTCTCCTTTCCACGCGGCAGCCGCCCGAAAAAGGCTGCATATCATCGCCGCCGGTGCCGAAACGCACCTGTTAAAATTTTAATTATATCCTTTGTATTATAACTTGCTCGGTAATAATAATCAAGGTCATTTCCCTTTTTTTGCGTCTTTTTTGACAATGTTCACAAAAAAATACAAAATTTCAGGCATTGTTTTTTGTTTTGCAGAAGTCTTCTTTTCCTGCAGTTACCGGCCGCAGCAATGCTTGTATTTTTTACCGCTTCCGCAGGGGCAAGGATCGTTTCTTCCAACCTTTTTCCCCTTTACAACGGTCGTAGAGGACTTCTGTGCCTTATAAAGCTCCTTCTGCTTCTCCGGTGTAAAGATATCATTCCACTGGGGCAATCCGTACAGCCAGTCTGCCTTCGCAGCAACCATATTCTTGTAAAGAAGCTCTTTATCAAAATCAAGGCTTACCTCGGTATTCTCATCCATGGTATCGATGGGATTCTTCACCTTCAGGCTGTCGTCGATTCCATCCAGGAAGCCGACCATGATCATCAGCTCCACATCATACTTTTCAGCCAGCTCCTTTACGGTTCCGCTTACAACCGTATCCGGATCTGCCAGAAGCTTTTCATAGATCCCCTTCTCCAGATTAAAATAATTTCCCCAGAAATAATTTGTCTCCTGGGTACTCATCTGGGTCTCATACGCCATTTTTCTCCATTGTTCCAAAAGTGTCATTTCTTTTTACTCCTTTTTTCTTAAGATCAGACTTTTCTAGTGTTTATTATACCCGATAAAGGTTCCCTATGGCAATAGAAAGTTTTGTGCTATACTAAGAACATATCTTGCAACAGGAAAGGATCCATCCTCATGAACTGCGTTGACTTACATCTCCACTCTGTTTTCTCAGACGGCTCCTGTACTCCGTCAGAGCTTGCTTCTCTCGCGAAAGGCTGCGGGCTTTCTGCCATCTGCCTGACCGACCACGATACCACTGCCGGAACCGATGAAATGCTCCGGGCCTGCGAACGTGCCGGACTGGAGACGCTCCCGGGTATTGAGCTTTCCTGTTCCTGGGGCGATAAAGAAATCCATATCTTGGGGTATGGGATGAATTATCGTTCCTCCGGCTTCCAGTCCCAGCTCTCCCGCTGGCAGGCCGACCGGGATGAACGCTGTGAATCCATGGTAAAAAAGCTCCGGGCAAAGGGCTATGACATTTCCATGAAAGCTCTGAACACAGCCTTTCCAAATTCCGTTTTGACCCGGGCCCACCTGGCGGTCTACCTGGCCGACACTGCCCAGATTGCCCACAAAGACCTGGCATTCAAACAGCTCATCGGAAAAGGCTGCTCCTGCTATGTCCCGCGAAAAAAGGTCGCTCCGGAAGAGGCCGTCCGGTTTCTTCTTGCCTATGGCGGAATCCCGGTGTTCGCCCATCCGATCCTCTCCCGTATGTGTGAGCAGCAGCTGGATTCCTTCACCGGTCTGCTGGCCGGTCACGGCCTGAAAGGAATGGAAGGCTATTATTCCGGATATTCTCCCTCCGAAGAAGCCCTGGTCGCAAGGCTCTGCAAAAAATACGGTCTGTTTCTTACCGGCGGTTCCGATTTTCACGGAAAAGCAAAGACCAGCATCCGTGTCGGCACCGGAAAAGGAACACTTGCCGTTCCGTATTCCTGCTTCGAATCCCTGAAGTCCTGCAAACATTTCTTTCGTTGAACAAACGTGCAGGAAGCTCTCTGCTTCCCGCTTCCGGACTCCGATCCACATACCGCTTTGCTTTATCACTCCGGTGCCATTTTGTTCTTATAACGCCAGCGCCGCCTCCGTCCGTTTCTCCAGGGAAAGCTCCAGCTTTTCCCGGAGCACCCGGTTTTTCGGAAGCTCCAGCGTCCGATCCTCCGAAAGGATCCTCTTTGCCGCTTCTCCCGCTTCCTTTAACACCTCGGCATCCGTGTAAATATCTCCAATGGAAAACTCCGCCAGTCCGCTCTGCCGGATTCCGAAAATATCTCCCGGTCCCCGCAGCTTTAAATCCTCTGAGGCAATATAGAAGCCGTCATTGGATCTGTTCAGGATCTCCAGCCGCTTGTTTTCCTCCTCCCCGGAGGTATTCACAAAAATACAATAGGACTGATGCTGCCCACGTCCGACCCGGCCGCGCAGCTGATGGAGCTGGGCCAGTCCAAACCGTTCCGCATTTTCGATCATCATGACCGTGGCATTAGGCACATCAACACCGACCTCGATAACCGTGGTGGATACCAGCACCTGGATCTCATTTGCCGCAAACCGCGCCATGATCTCATCCTTCGCAGCTGCCCGCATTTTTCCGTGGAGATATTCCACCCGGACCGATGGCGGAAGGACCTGCCTTAATTTTTCCGCATAATCCTCTACGTTTTCCCCCTCCATCAGCTCACTTTCCTCCACCAGCGGACAGATCACATAGGCCTGCCGTCCCTTTGCCGCCTCCCCGGCGATAAACCGGTACGCATTGGGGCGGTAGGACGGACCCACCACACAATTTTTAATAGGAAGCCGTTTCGCCGGAAGCTCATCCATGACAGAGATATCCAGATCACCGTACAGGATGATCGCCAGGGTCCGCGGGATCGGCGTTGCACTCA
>CAKRJM010000190.1 GCA_934351765.1 uncultured Lachnospiraceae bacterium
CCATCTCGCTGCTAAGGTTCGTAACCTTTGCCACCGGCGTATAATTGAGTGCTCCGGCAGAGGTTTTTGCCACCACCGCCGTCAGGCCCGCCGCCCGGCGCTTGGGAATGATAACTCCGTGAGCCCCCGCCAGATTTGCGGTACGAATAATAGCCCCCAGGTTATGAGGATCCTCGATCCCGTCCAGAAGAAATAAAAACGGTGCTTCGCCCCTGCTCTTTGCCAGCTCCAGCATATCCTCCACGGAAGCATATTCATAGGCCGCCGCGTAGGCAATGACTCCCTGATGCTTTCCCGTCTCCGACATCTGATCCAGCCGCTGCTTCGGCACATACTGGATCAGGCAGTCATGCTTTCTTGCCTCTCTTGCAATGGAAAGCACCGGTCCATCCTGACAGCCCTTTAACAGAAACACCTTATCAATGGTCTTTCCGGAACGGAATGCCTCCAGAACCGCATTGCGCCCCTCGATCACAAATTCCTCATATCTCATGTTCTTCTCTCCCGTTGTAGAAATCCACACATTTTTTCACCAGCTCCGTCATCCGGTCCGCCTGTCCGGTCAGATACAGATATCCGAACAGTGATTCCAGACCGGTTGCATGGCGGTATTCGGACATGGTTGCATTCTTCGCCCGGCTGGGTGCCTGGGCATTGCGTCCACGACGGTACACGCTCCGCTCCTCCTCTGTCAGTTCGTCCGCAATCCCGCGGATCATGGCAGCCTGCGCACCGGCCTTTACCAGCTCACTGGAGCGCTTGTGAAGCTTTCCGGGCGCCGTATTCCCCTCGGCGACGATCATGGTACGGATGTAAAGAGAAAACACTGCATCTCCGATGAATGCCAGCGCCAGCGGCGAGTAGGTACGGATATCCTGCCCGCCTTCAAACAGCGCTTCCTCCTGGCCTAAAAGCTCCGGGATACAGCCCCTTACGCTCTCGTCCATTTTACGCCCTCTCTGGTGTCCTTCAATAAGATTCCCTTTGCCGCAAGGGTATCACGGATCTCATCAGCTCTGGCAAAGTTCTTTGCCTTTCTTGCCTGGTTCCGCTCCTCGATCAGTGCCTCGATCTCGGCATCCAGAAGCTCTTCCTTCTTTTCGGTGATGATACCGAGAACATCGCAGAGCTTCTCAATCGTTTCCTTTGCATAAGAAACAAGTGCCTTTGTGCTTGTCTCATTCACTGCCGTATTGGCCAGCTTCACCAGTTCAAAGACCGCAGAGATCGCATCTGCCGTATTGAAATCGTCCTCCATGGCGGTCTCATATTTTGCCACCAGCTCCTTCACCTGTGCCGCAGTAACTTCCTCCTCCGCAGTCATGATCTCGCCGGCCGCTTTTGCCTCCAGCCCGCCAAGACGCTCCACAGCTGTCAGAATCCGCTCCAGACCATTTCTGGAAGCTTCCATCAGATCCGCACTGAAGTTTAAGGGACTTCTGTAATGGGCACTCAGCATGAAGAAGCGCAGAACCTGAAGATCATATTTTTCACTGATTTCCCGTACCGTAAAGAAATTTCCGAGGGACTTGGACATCTTTTTATTGTCAATATTCAAGAACGCATTATGCATCCAGTAACGGGCAAATTCCTTTCCGTTGGCAGCCTCACTCTGCGCGATCTCATTTTCATGATGAGGGAAGATCAGATCCTCGCCGCCGGCATGAATGTCGATCTGATCGCCAAGATAACGCTTGGACATGACGGAGCATTCGATATGCCAGCCGGGGCGGCCCTTGCACCACGGTGCATCCCAGTAAGGCTCGCCGTCCTTCTTGGGCTTCCAGAGCACGAAATCCAGCGAATCCTCCTTCTCCTCACCGGTTACCTTGATCTCACGGAAGCCGGACTGAAGATCATCCAGATTCTTATGGGACAGCTTTCCGTAATCCTTGAATTTTCTGGTCCGATAATAAACCGTACCGTCGGAAACTACATACGCATAGCCCTTGTCGATCAGGGTCTGGATCATGTCGATCATGCCGCTGATCTCCTGGGTCGCCAGCGGATGGGTCGTTGCCGGCTTCACATTCATGTCTGCCATATCCTTCTTACATTCCTTAATATAACGCTCGGAAATGACGGATGCATCCACGCCCTCCTCGATGGCCTTCTTGATGATCTTGTCATCCACATCCGTAAAGTTGGATACATAATTTACGTCATATCCCTTGTACTCAAAATACCGTCTTACCGTGTCAAACACGATCATCGGGCGGGCATTTCCGATATGAATGTAATTATAGTTTTCCTCCTGTCATTTATTTTAGGGCAATCCCCGTATCTGATCTGAAAACAGAGAATTCTGAAGCATTCCCTGTATACATAAAATGCTCCGTCTCCGGTTAAGAGACGAAGCATATCCTCCGTGGTTCCACTCTTATGAGGCAGACTGCCCCACTCGATCTCCGTAACGTGGAGTTTCCGTACAAAACTGCTGATCCCCGGCTCATGACGCTCTCTGCGTACGCCGTTCGATCCATCATTCTGTCGGCTCCGGAATGCACTTCGCTTTATTCCCTGCAAAGCCTGTTTTCAGCCGGTGACAGGCTCTCTCTGCTGCCGTTTCTAAAGCTACTCTTTCCTTCTTCGCCTTTTCTTATTTCTGATTCCCTTTCAGTCTATGAAGTTTTCCCGCTTTTGTCAAGTCCTCTTTTCCAAAGAAGCCGGATTTCCTCTCTTTCCGACGAACCGGATTTTGTGCCGCTTCGGCATATGCAGACCGGTCCGGCGCTCTTCCCTTTACTCCTTCTGAACCCTTCCGCATCCGGTACAGCCGGCACAGCCTGTCCTTCCAGGGCAGCCCGTTTTTTCCTGTTCCATGGGATCATATCCGTAGCTTATATTTCCCACAGACTCCAGCAGTGCGATCGCCTGCGCAGAAATTCCTTCTCCCGTTCCCGTGAACCCGAGTCCTTCTTCCGTTGTCGCCTTGATACTCACCTGATCCACCGAGATTCCCAGTGCCTTCGCCACATTCTCACGCATTTCTTCCCGGTAAGGGGCCAGCTTCGGTCTCTGGGCGATCACCGTTGCATCAATATTTCCGATAAAATAAAAATGTTCCTCCAGAAGCTCCCCGACCTTTTCCAGAAGCCTGATACTGGAAATTCCTTTATACGCCTCATCGCTGTCCGGAAAATGCTTTCCGATGTCGCCAAGGGCCGCCGCTCCCAAAAGTGCATCCATAATGGCATGGAGCAGCACATCTGCATCCGAATGCCCCAGAAGTCCTTTCTCATAAGGGATCTGAACCCCGCCAAGGATCAGATCCCGTCCCTCCACCAGACGGTGGACATCATATCCCATACCGACTCTCATGCTGTTCTCCTTTATTTTACGATTCCGAACTCATCTTTTCCAAAATCTCTTCTATTAAGTTTATCATACTTCTGCAAAAGCACAAGGTCATTCTTTTTATCTGCGATTGCTATATTCATTCAAGATCTTATGCGCTATGCGTTTCATCATGATAATATTCTTCTGTCTGCCGCCAAGCTTTTCACTTCCCGTTTGACCACAACGAAGCTCCACAACGCAAAAAAGATGGGGCAGGATTGATTTCCTACCCCATAATCAGCCCTCTAACAGCCTCTGCAGGCCATTATAAATGATTGATTGATAGCTTTAGCAATCAAGAATCGATTTAAAACACTTATACGCGGTCATACTACTTACGGAATATGTGCGTCTCTCCTTTCTTAAAATAATCGAACATATGTCTGATTCCCTTTTTGATTACCTTTCGATAGGTGAGATCCGAAAAGCCACGGTTTTAAACCATTTTTCGAAGCGGATGACGGG
>CAKRJM010000191.1 GCA_934351765.1 uncultured Lachnospiraceae bacterium
GAGCCGACTCCGCAGAGCAGTGCGTGAAGCTGCTTAATGAGAATGAGGAGCCGGTGATCCGGAGCGCGACTACCTATGTGATCGAGGGAACCATGACGGCGGAGCAGAAGGAAGCGGTCAAGGAACACTGCATTAACCCGGTGGACAGTCGTGAAGCATCGGCGGCCATTCCGGAGACACTGATCACAAAATTCGCGGAGCCTGCGGATGTAGCGGTGTTCGAGAATTTTGCGGAAATGCCGGAGGCGGAATTAAAGAAGCTGTATGATTCCTTAAATCTGGCGATGACCTTCAAGGATTTTCTGTATATTCAGGATTATTATAAGAATGAAGCGCACCGGGAGCCGACCATGACCGAGATCCGCGTGCTGGATACCTACTGGTCAGATCACTGCCGTCATACTACCTTCCAGACGGAGTTAAAGAATGTGACATTCACAGACGGCGATTACAAGGTGCCTATTGAGAAGACCTATGAGCAGTATGTGGAAGATCGCAAAGAGATCTTTAAGGGACGTGACGACAAATTTGTCTGCCTGATGGATCTGGCGCTCATGGCCATGAGAAAGCTGAAAAAGGAAGGAAAATTAGACGACCAGGAGGAATCGGACGAGATCAACGCCTGCAGTATTGTGGTGCCGGTGGAGGTTGACGGCAAGGTTGAGGAATGGCTGGTGAACTTCAAGAATGAGACCCACAACCACCCGACCGAGATCGAGCCGTTCGGCGGGGCGGCGACCTGCCTCGGCGGTGCGATCCGCGATCCCCTTTCAGGACGTACCTATGTATATCAGGCTATGCGTGTGACCGGTGCGGCAGATCCGACGGTTCCCGTATCGGAGACCATGAAGGGCAAGCTGCCCCAGAAGAAGCTGGTCCGCAGCGCGGCACATGGCTACAGCTCCTACGGCAACCAGATCGGTCTTGCTACGGGCTATGTAAAAGAAATTTATCATCCGAATTATGCGGCAAAGAGAATGGAGATCGGTGCGGTTATGGGCGCAGCACCCAGACGTGCCGTGATCCGCGAAAATTCCGATCCCGGTGATATCATTATCCTGCTGGGCGGACGGACAGGCCGTGACGGAATCGGCGGTGCGACCGGTTCCTCCAAGGTGCATACCGAGTCCTCCATCGAGACCTGCGGTGCGGAGGTACAGAAGGGTAATGCGCCCACCGAGCGGAAGATCCAGAGACTGTTCCGCCGGGAAGAAGTAAGCCACATGATCAAGAAGTGCAACGACTTTGGAGCAGGCGGCGTATCCGTTGCCATCGGTGAGCTGGCAGCCGGCCTGGAGATCGATCTGGATAAGGTGCCGAAGAAGTATGCCGGTCTGGACGGAACGGAGATTGCCATCTCCGAGTCCCAGGAGCGTATGGCCGTTGTTGTGGATAAAAAGGATGTGGATCAGTTCCTGGCTTATACCAATGAGGAAAATCTGGAGGCCGTTCCGGTTGCAGTTGTGACCGAGGAGCCGAGACTGAAAATGTTCTGGCGCGGCAGGACCATCGTGGACATCAGCCGTGCATTCCTGGATACAAACGGTGCGCATCAGGAGACGGATGTGGCTGTGACGGTGCCCGGAAAGAAGGGAAATCTCTTCGATAAAGAGCCGGTAAGCGATGTGAAGGCAAAGTGGCTGGAGACCATGAAGGATCTCAACGTATGCTCCCAGAAGGGCCTTGTGGAGATGTTCGACAGCTCCATCGGCGCCGGTTCGGTTTACATGCCTTACGGCGGAAAGTATCAGATGACGGAGACCCAGGCCATGGTGGCGAAGCTTCCCGTTTTGAACGGAAAGACCGATGTGGTGACCATGATGAGCTACGGCTTTGATCCGTATCTGTCCTCCTGGAGCCCGTATCACGGGGCCGTTTATGCAGTGGTTTCTTCAGTGGCAAAGATCGTGGCCGCAGGCGGTGATTATAAGAAGATCCGTTTTACCTTCCAGGAGTATTTCCGGAGAATGACCGAGGATCCCACCCGCTGGGGCGAGCCCTTTGCGGCGCTTCTCGGTGCGTATAATGCACAGCTGGGCTTCGGACTTCCGTCCATCGGCGGAAAGGACAGTATGTCCGGTTCCTTCAATGAATTAGATGTACCGCCGACTCTCGTTTCCTTTGCTGTGGATGTGGCGAAGGAGCAGACGATTATCACACCGGAGTTAAAGAAGGCCGGAAACAAGCTGGTGCTGTTTGCCATTGAAAAGGATGAATACGATCTTCCGGTTTATGAGCAGCTTATGGATCAGTACGGAAAGATCTTTGAGGATATCAAGGCAGGAACCATTGTTTCTGCGTATGAGGTGGAGCGTCATGGAATCGCGGAGGCGGTATCCAAGATGGCGTTTGGTAACCGTATGGGCGTGAAGATCGAGCATAACATCGCTCCCGAAGATCTGTTTGCGGCAGGCTGGGGCAATGTGATCGCTGAGGTTCCTGCCGACAAGGTACAGAATCTGTCCGGCTGCTATACGGTAATCGGTGAAGTGACCGATACTGGTGCCATTGAATATCAGAATATGAAGATTGATCTCATGGACGCGCAGGCGGCATGGGAGAAGCCTCTGGAGAAGGTATTCCCGACTTCCTCCGGCGTGGAGCAGACTCCGGTGACGGATAAGCTTTACAAGGCAGATCAGATTTATGTATGTAAACACAAGGTGGCAAAGCCTACCGTATTTATTCCGGTATTCCCCGGAACCAACTGCGAGTATGACAGTGCCAGGGTCTTTGAAAAGGCCGGTGCAACTGTTATCACAAAGGTACTGAAAAACATCACGGCAGAGGATATCCGTGATTCGGTGGAGATCTTCGAGAAGGCCATTGCCCAGTCCCAGATCATCATGTTCCCCGGCGGCTTTTCCGCAGGTGATGAGCCGGAGGGCTCCGCGAAGTTCTTCGCGACGGCATTCCGCAATGCCCGCATGAAAGAAGCCGTGGAGAAGCTCTTAAATGAGCGGGACGGCCTCATGCTTGGTATCTGCAACGGCTTCCAGGCCCTGATCAAGCTTGGTCTTGTGCCTTACGGCGAGATCCGTCAGCAGACAGAGGATTCTCCGACCCTGACCTACAATACCATTGGCCGTCATGTATCCAAGATGGCATATACCAAGGTCGTGTCCAATAAGTCCCCCTGGCTGCAGCAGGCAAAGCTGGGAGGTGTGTACTGCACGCCGGTTTCCCACGGTGAGGGCCGCTTCGTAGCAAGCGAGGAATGGCTGAAGAAGCTGTTTGAGAACGGACAGGTAGCAACTCAGTACGTTGACCTGGACGGCAATCCCACCATGGAGGAGACCTGGAATCCCAACGGATCCTACCAGGCCATCGAGGGTATTACCAGCCCCAATGGAAGAATCTTCGGCAAGATGGCTCACATCGAACGCCAGGGCCAGTCCGTCGCCATCAATATCTGTGGCGAACAGGATCTGAAGGTATTCGAATCCGGCGTTGAATACTTTAAGTAAAAGTTCAAAATAAACAATTCAGCACGCAGAAAACTAATTAAACAATTCTGCACGCAGAAATACAGTCAGAACGTTAAGGGCAGATTTATCTGCCCGGAGCGGACTGGCTGTATTTTTATGGGCGGAACGCCCAAAAGTCCCAGACAGGAGCCGAAGGCGGCAGGGCGAGCGGAGCGAGAACTGGTCTGGGACCTGCGAGCAGAATAGTTGAAGAAGCCTTGGCAGAAAGGGCGGAACGCCCGAAAGTCCCAGACAGGAGCCGGAGGCGGCAGGGCGAGCGGAGCGAGAACTGGTCTGGGACCTGCGAGCAGAATAGCAGAGAA
>CAKRJM010000192.1 GCA_934351765.1 uncultured Lachnospiraceae bacterium
CCTATATTCCGACGGTATTTCGGCGAATCTTTGAGGAAGCCTTTGATTTCAGGGCCATTTTCGGCGGCTTTGCAGGCTCTGCCATGATGCAGGGAATCCGCCGCGGCCTGTATTCCAACGAAGCCGGGATCGGTTCGGCGCCCAATGCATCGGCATCGGCCAGTGTGAGCCATCCCATCAAACAGGGGCTGGTTCAGATGATCTCGGTGTTTATTGATACGCTGTTATTATGTACGGCAACGGCCATGATGGGGCTGTCCTCCGGCATCGAACCGACAGCAGAGCTCCAGGGGGCGCCCTGGATCCAGGCGGCGCTCCATGAATCCCTGGGAAGCTTCGGGCCGATCTTTCTGACGGTGTCCATGATCATGTTCGCCTTTACGACCTTGCTTGGCAACTGCTTTTACTGTGACAATCTGCTGGCCTATATTCATAAGAAAGTTCCGAGTAAGCGGTTTATGAACGGCTTTCGGCTGGTCTGCGCGGCGGTGGTATTTATTGGTGCAGGCATGGAAATGGATCTGTTATGGAATATTTCCGATGTGCTCATGGGCGTCATGGCGCTTATCAACATTCCGGTGCTCCTGCTTTTATCCGGAACAGTCAAACGGGCACTGACGGATTTTGAGAAACAGAGAAGGACCGGAAAAAATCCGGTGTTTTATGTAAAGAATATAAATCTGAAGCAGGAAACAGATTTCTGGAAATAAAGGATTCAGAATCATAACGAAAGAATTTTGAAGGACAACGGAAAGGAAATGGATATGAAAAATTACAGAATCCTGGTGATCAATCCAGGTTCAACCTCAACAAAGCTTTCGATGTTTGAAAATGATACCTGTGTGTTCACAGAGGATGTGTTCCATGATTCATCGGTATTAAGCAGGTTTCCGACGATCAATGATCAGCTTGATTACCGTATGGAGGTGGTTCATAAATTCATCGAGGATGGAAACATTGATCTTCATGGAATTGATGCCATTGTCGGACGGGGCGGCGGCTGTTATGCAGTTCCCGGCGGGATTTATCAGATTGATGACCGCCTGATCGCGGATACCAGGGCGGCAAAGGGCGGTCTGTATCATTCGTCCATGCTGGGCGTTCAGATGGCGGATGCACTCCATAAGAAGTACGGCGGGATCATGATCATGATGGATCCGCCCATTGTGGATGAGCTCTGTGATCTGGCGCGGATCACCGGTGTGGATGGTGTTTACCGCCGTGCCGTGTCCCATGCGCTGAATCTGAAAGCCACAGCGAGACGCCATGCAAAGACCATGGGAAAGCGTTATGAGGACTGTAATTTTATTGTCTGCCACATCGATGGAGGAATCTCGATCACTGCCCATGAAAAGGGCAGAATGATCGACGGAAACGATGCCGGAGGCGGCGAGGGACCGTTTACACCGACCAGAATGGGCTCCATGGCAGTGACGGATCTTATCCGTTCCTTCTGGGATAAAACGCCGGAGGAGATGAAACGGCTCTGCAGCCAGGAGGGCGGTCTCAGCAGCTATTTCGGAACCTCCAACTCCGATACGGTTCATGCCATGGTGGAGCAGGGGGATGAAAAAGCGGTCCGCGTCTGGAAGGCCATGATCTACCAGGTTACAAAATACATCGGCTCCATGGCAGCCGTTCTCCGGGGAAAGGTGGACGGTATTCTTTTAACCGGCGGTCTGCTGCGCTTTCCCGAAGTAGAAGCAACCATAAAGGAAAGCTGCGGCTGGATCGCTCCCGTGACCTCCTATCCCGGAGAGTTTGAGCAGGAAGCCATGGCAGCGGGAGCCCTGCGGGTGCTTCGCGGAGAGGAAGAGGCAAAAATCTATCCCGGAAAGCCCGTGTGGGAAGGCTTCTGAATCACTGACGCCTAAACGGCGGTGCGGCAGTTTGAAAACATGCCCGCATCGCCGTTTATCTGTTAGATCCGCCCGCTCACTTTTACCACACTGATTCCAGGTGTCACCGTCCATCGCCCGGTTTCGGGATCTGCCTTGGCGGAAGCCGCCGGAACGGTGATCCGGCCGGGAACAGTGGAGAACAAACCGGTTTCCGTATCATAAAGATAGTCCTCGGGAGAAGTCCAGGAAACGCCGTTGTACTGGACTGCAATGGATTTCAGGATGGGCGTAAAGGTGTCGGTGACGGAAACAAGATCCCCGGCACCGGCTTCGGTATTTCCGGTATTTTCGATGATAAAGGTATAGGTGATCTGACTGTTTTCCGTCACTGTCGCCGGCTGCAGGGATTTCGTAATGGAAAGAACCGGTGTGGTGGAGACAGCAATGGTCTCGGATGCCTGGATCGGAGTGCCCAGGGATTCACCGGATACCGTTGCGGTATTGGTGATCGTGCTCTCCGGATCAAGCGGTGCAGCTTGGTTGGCTTCTGCTTCATAGACCAGGATCGCATTGCCTCCGGCGGGAATGGTAAGGCCGGTGACGGTCAGTGGCGGACCGGCGGTGATGACAGGGGTTGGCTGAAGAATGCCGCCGGAGTAATAACGAAGCGTTCCTTCCCGGTAGGTGAGGGGCGTTAAGGTCTGCCCGCCAAACGCATACGCACCGAGATCGTCGGAGAGCGTCATTCCGGAAAAGGCGGCTGCGCCGGTATTGACGATGCTGATCACATAGGTGGTGGAGTCGCCGGGGCGGTAGATCGTGGACAGAGCGGTTTTGGTAACCGACAGAGCGTCCATGATCTCACCGGCGGTGATGTTGGATGCAGTACTGGTTCCGTTGTATGAAAGCGTGGCCTGATTGTAAAAAGTTGCCATAAAAATACCTCCCAGATTCGATGGACGGCAGAAGCCGCCTCAGTTTACTATATGAAAAAGAGGAGAAAAGGTGTTGCACGATCCGGTGATCGGTGTTATACTAGTCCACGTAAAAATAAAATAATTGTTCTTCGGGGCGGGGCGTAATTCCCCACCGGCGGTACAGTCCGCGAACTGCGAAAAGCAGCCGATCCGGTGTGATTCCGGAACCGACAGTATAGTCTGGATGAGAGAAGAAAGTATGCAGTGCACACAGGCGTATAGAGAGAAATAAAACCGCCTGGAAAAACGGAAATCAGCCCCGGATACGAAAACGTATACCGGGGCTTTTAGTATGAAAGAAAAGCGTTTGCCGCATACAATCCTCTGGCGTTCCTTTGAAAAAGGGAAACAAACAGGAAGAACAGTCAGGAGGAAAACATGAAACAAACAAAGCTGCTCAGTGTAAAAAATCTGGTGACCATCGAGGTGCTGTCCGCAGTTGCCGCAGTCCTTATGTATCTGGAGTTCCCGCTCTGGTTTGCACCGCCGTTTTATGAGCTGGATTTCAGCGAGATCCCGGTGCTTGTGGGAGCATTTTCCATGGGACCGGCGGCCGGATTTATCATTGAAGCATTGAAGATCGTATTGAAGCTGCTCTTAAAGGGATCGACCACCATGGGTGTCGGCGACTGGGCAAACCTGCTGATCGGCTGCGCACTGGTGATCCCGGCGTCTCTGATCTACATGAAGAACCGGACCAAGAAAGGTGCGATCCTCGGACTGCTGGTGGGAACACTGACCATGGCGGCGGTCGGCTGCTTCTTAAATGCCTACGTCCTGCTGCCGACCTATGCCCAGGCCTTTGAGGGGGCATGGCATGGCTTCCTGGTTATGGGGCTGTTTACCGTGGCAGTCGCTTTTCCGATCTTTTTCTTCTATGGAAAGGAAAAAGGCACCCATCCGATTCTGTTGGGGGTGCTGGTGGAGTTCGCAATCCTCGCAGTGGCCGTGAT
>CAKRJM010000193.1 GCA_934351765.1 uncultured Lachnospiraceae bacterium
TGATCCGTCGGCGATCACGTTAACCGTGATCGGTGATACCAGTGATCACAAAGAAAGCGATCATACCGGCTATGTGTACTGGATGAAGGATGAACCGTTAGAGCTTTCGGAAGAAGCACGGAACGGCGGCTATGTTGCGGAGAATTGTAAGGATCAGATCCTGAGTCTGTTTGAAGATTACGGGATCGAGGCGGATAATGACAATTCCACATGCTATATGTCTGAGGCAGCGTATGACGGAGTGACACTGGGGTTTGGCTGGAGTGTGATTGTGGCTTATGCAGACGGCACATTCAGCTCTGATGGCTGGGGCAATTACAGCGGTGCGGCAAAATTAAAGCCTGGCTGCCGTCTGATCTATTACTGGAGCCATGATAATTCTTCAGACTGCCGTCTGAGTACAGATGATAATTATCAGACGCATTTGAATTATGATACCGATGCAGTGACCGGCCTGACGTTCTATACCGAAGACAGTGAGGACCTTCCGGTTGATAAGCTTACCATGGCCGGAGGGGATTCGGCAGAGCTTCGGACAAAATTCAATGTTCCGCCGACCTCATCCGTCAGCCGCAAACTGAGCTGGAGTCTGGAGAATGTCAGTGGAAGTGCAAAGCTCGAGGAAACAGAGAACGGCGCAAAGATCACAGCGATGCAGGCGGGCAGTGTACGGGTTACGGCACAGATGACGAATACACTGGGAGATCGGATTAAGGCAAGCTGTGATATTACCATAACCAGTGATTATACCATGCCGGAACTGATCCCCGGAGAGGTTTCGAGAGACGGTAAAACGGCACAGGTGAATGTGACGGCAAATAAAGAGGGAACCCTCTACTGGATTGTTTCAGAGCAGGAAGCAACACTCGAGGAGGTAAAGGGCTCCGCAAATCAGATGGCAGTGACAGCCGGAGTCAATACGTTGAAGTTGTCGGAGCTTGGTACAGCAAAGTCCGGGGTATATCTGACCTTAAAAGATTCCAATGGTTATTGGAGCAGTCTGGCGAAGGCCGAGATTCCGGAGGGAGAGGTAATTGCCGGTATTACCCTGGATCAGACAGCTCTTGTCATGGAAGAGGGAGCGGAAACAAACCTGACTGCAGCGATCCTTCCAGAGGGAGCAGAAGCGGGAAAAGAGATCACCTGGACTTCCGATAAGCCCGGAGTGGCAGCCGTGACCGGAAACGGAAAAACCGCAGTGATTACAGCCGCCGGAAAGTCCGGGGAAACAGCAGTGATTACCGTGGCCTGCGGGGATCAGAGCGCGTCCTGTAACGTAACCGTTACCAGGGTAAAGAGCTTAAATGTAACGCCGGATTCTCTGAATGAGATGATGACCGGAGATAAGGAAACCTTGACGCTCCAGGTAACGTGGGAAAACGATCAGAAGGACGGAACCGTGATCGAAAAAGATGCCGCAGTCTGGTCAGCGGATGATGAGAGCGTTGTAAAGGTGACCGGAAACGGAAAGACGGCAGAGGTGGAAGCTGTCGGGGCCGGTACGGCAAATGTTAAGGCGGAAAAAGGCGGAAAGAGCGTAATCTGTGAGGTGGAGGCCATGAGACAGCCGCTCCTTCTGGAAAAGATTATCTGCAGCATGTCAGCCTCTTCCAGCTTTTATGAAACAAGTGAGATCGATGCGGATACGCTGGAATGTACCGTTTATGCACCGGAAGAGACCAATATGTTTTATGTAAAACCGGTTCTGGCGGCAGGAACAGTCGGAAAGACAACAATCACGGCAAACTATCAGAATACCAACAATGTGGCAAGAAGCGTAACGCTGACGAACAACAGCGCATCGTCATTGTCACAGTTTATGAAATCCAATAATTATGAAGAGCGGACACTGACCATCAAGGTCACGGTGGGAGAACGGACAGAAACCTACAAGGTTCATATAAAGCGGCTTTCCAAGCTGAAAGCTCTGGCATTGGCGGATGATCAGGGAGCTGCTGTTTCCTATACGCCGGCGTTTGCAAAGGATACAAAGACCTATAATGTCTCGGTACCTGCAAATAAGAAGAGTCTTACGTTTACCATGACAGCAAATTATTCTAAGAATAAGGTGTATACCGTTGATGGAAATGCGGCAGAGTTTACCGGAACAAGTACAACAAGCAAGGGTACGTATACCCTGCCTCTGGACGGAACCGATAAAACGGTGACATTCTGTGTCGGAAATGAAAGCGGTGCCGTTCCGGTGGAATATACGCTGAACATTAAGATCCTTCCGGTTTATGAACTGACACTCAGGACGGATCCGGAGGACGCAGCCACTGTAATCTACGATTCCAACTGGAATCGGGTTCTTCCGGAGAACGGTGTTTATACGCTGATCGGAAAAACAACGTATACGTATACCGTTGGAAAGCCTGGCTATGTTTCCAAGTCCGGAACCGTTGTTCTTGACAAGAACATGACGGAGGAGATCAGCCTGGAGAAAGCAAAAGAAACAACCTTCGAGCCGGTGGATTCCTCCTGGGGAGGATATTACGCCGGAAGCGATAATTTAAATGTTGTGGATGCAAAGGCACCGGAGTCCAAAAACGCAGCAGAGATCAAGTGGGATGTGGTAAGCGGAACGAATGCGCAGAGCCTGGATACCCGAAGTGATGCGATCCTGCTGGGCAATCAGCTCTGCCTGTTCCATGGCAACAAGCTCCAGCTCGTGAATAAAGAAACCGGAGAGGTCGAAAAAGAAGTGACCATGTCCGACAGCGCAAACAGCACCAGAATCAAGCCGCTCTATGCAGACGGCATGATCTTTGTGGCACTGCGGACCGGAAACGTTCAGGCATTTCAGGCAAAGACACTGGAATCTCTCTGGATCTATCAGGCCAGGACGTTTGTGATGCCGGCAGCTGCCATGCAGTATGAAAACGGACTTTTATATATCAGTGAGGAGAGTAATAAGTCCGGAGGCAAGCTGATCTGTATCAGTACTACCGATGAAGATCCGGAAAAGACGGATGAAACAAAGGTTGAGCTTTGGAGCCACTATATGTCCGAGGGCTGTGTGACAGAGAATACGGTATGCTATCTCTCGGGAGAGTATGTAATAACCGCGGGAAACGGACGGAACCTGTACTGTCTGGATAAGAAAAACGGAACCGTGGCGCAGACCGTGGATATCGGAGCTACCGGAAACGGCGGTGTTTATACCGGTATTTCTTACGCAAACGGACGAATCTATTTTGTCAGTGCCAGCGGTTACCTCAACTCCTTTAAGCTCACTTCGGACGGACTGATCGACAAGTCCAGCCAGCAGGCAGTAAGGATTTACACACAGAGTACGATAAGCAGCTATAATTGTGCTCTTGCAAC
The DNA here is from genome assembly GCA_934351765.1 of uncultured Lachnospiraceae bacterium. Taxonomy (GTDB): domain Bacteria; phylum Bacillota; class Clostridia; order Lachnospirales; family Lachnospiraceae; genus Lientehia. The sequence continues at coordinate 3,328 of CAKRJM010000193.1, forward strand.
TCCGCTTGTATACAACGGACGGATCTATGTGGGAAGCCGCGGATACTATACGCCCGATGATACTAAAAAATACGCTCCGGCAATGACCGTTGTGGAGGAGAACCGGGAGACCGGAGCTCTGCGGCGTGTGTATAACTTTGAAACGGATGGAAAGCCATGCAGTGAGCCGACCCTTGTAAAGGCAGAGGATGGAAGTCTCCGGGTGTACTTTGTGACAGACAGAGGAAATCTTTATCTGATGCGGGATCAGGCCGGACAGACAGAGGCAGACTACGAGCTGATTTATGAGAAGCCTACCGGGGACAGCACCTATATCAGCGAAGGCCAGGTTCTGGTGGATGCGGACGGAACGCTGTATGTACGTTACCAGAACGGTCATATGCTGTCCATTAAGC
>CAKRJM010000194.1 GCA_934351765.1 uncultured Lachnospiraceae bacterium
TGCATGAACCGGGCAAACGATGTTTCGGATGATAGGGCGCCAGCCCGCGAGCGACAGCGCGAAGCGCTGGAGCATGCAGGGCGGAGAAAGCATTGGCCGGAAAGGCCAGCCTGCGAGCGACAGCGTGCAAGGCGGAACTGTGTGTAACGATTTGGAAAGGAGAATTTTATGGAGTTTTTATGGCAAGGTGTATTATCGATTACCTGGCAGCAGGCGGTCATGTATCTGGTAGGACTGTTATTGATCTGGCTGGCGATCCGGAAAGGGTATGAACCGGCGCTTTTGCTGCCAATGGGATTTGGTGCGATCCTGGTGAATCTGCCCATGAGCGGCGTGCTGAATCAAATGGTAACAGGGGTCGGAGAAACAAACGGAGTGATCCAGTGGCTCTTTCAGGTGGGCATTGAAGCGTCGGAGGTTATGCCGATCCTGTTGTTTATCGGTATTGGCGCCATGATCGACTTCGGACCACTGCTGGAACAGCCGGTCATGTTTTTTTTCGGAGCAGCGGCGCAGTTCGGAATCTTTGTGGCCTTGTCCCTGGCGTGTCTGCTGGGTTTCCCGTTAAAGGATGCGGTTTCCATCGGGATCATCGGAGCTGCAGATGGACCGACCTCGATCCTGGTTTCTCAGATTGTTCATTCTAACTACATTGGTCCCATAGCGGTGGCAGCCTATTCCTATATGGCACTGGTGCCGATCATCCAGCCGTTTGCGATTAAACTGGTGACGACGAAAAAAGAACGGCAGATTGAGATGGAGTATGAACCGGGAAATGTTTCGAAAGCTATGCGGATTGCATTTCCCATTCTGGTAACGTTCATTGTGGGGCTGCTGGCACCGTCGGCAGTGGCGTTGGTTGGATTCCTGATGTTCGGAAATCTGCTGCGGGAATGTGGCGTTCTTGGGACACTGTCAGAGACGGCTCAGACCACATTGACCAATCTGATCACCCTGCTCCTTGGAATCACGATTTCTTACAGCATGCGGGCGGAAGCCTTTGTCAATTGGAAAACACTGATGATCATGGCCATCGGATTGTTTGCGTTTGTGTTTGATACGGTTGGCGGTGTGCTGTTTGCAAAGGTTTTAAATCTGTTTCGGAAAAAGAAAATCAATCCGATGATTGGTGCGGCGGGAATCTCGGCGTTTCCCATGTCATCGCGGGTGGTGCAGAAGCTGGCCATGGAGGAAAAGCCCGGAAATGTTCTGATCATGCAGGCGGCAGGAGCAAACGTTTCCGGACAGATCGCTTCCGTTGTGGCAGGCGGAATCATCATCAGTCTGGTAGGGCAGTATTTATAAAAGGAGGACAGTATGAGCAATCTGGATAATTTTATGATCTCTCTGGAACTTATGGGAAAAGGTATGGCCGGGATCTTTGCAGCGATTCTGGTAATCGTAATTCTTGTACAGATCATGGGAAAAGTGGGAAGAAAAACGGAGAAATCTTCAAAGAATAAATCAGGAAAGTAAGATAGGAAGCGTTTGAAAAGAACCGTGTAAAGGGAACCGTGTAAAAGCGCATGCAGGGGTGGCATTTTCCGGAAGAATCGCTTATAATAGGGAACAGCTTGAAAACGCGAATTCAAAGGCAGAGCGGAAAAGGAGTCAAAACCATGAAGAAAGAAGTAACCATAAAGGAATTGTATGATCTGGATCATACCCTGGCGAAGGAATATCTGTCGCAGTTTACCTATCCCTGGGAGGCGCTGGCAGGACTGGGAGATTTTATCCTGGAGCTGGGAGCGAAGCTTCCAAAGGAAGAATATGAGGAGATCGGAGAGCATGTGTGGGCGGCGAAGTCGGCGAAGATCGCGCCAACAGCTTTTATCAAAGGACCGGCGATCATCGGGAAGAATACGGAGGTGCGCCACTGCGCCTTTATCCGCGGCAATGCGCTGGTAGGGGAGAACGCTGTGGTAGGCAATTCTACGGAGTTAAAGAATGTGATCCTGTTTGATCATGTGCAGGTGCCGCATTATAATTATGTGGGCGATTCGATCCTGGGCTATTATGCCCACATGGGAGCCGGTTCCATTACTTCCAATGTAAAGTCAGATAAGAAGCTGGTGGTAGTAAAAGCCGGAGAGGAACGGATCGAGACAGGGCGGAAAAAGGTCGGAGGTATGCTGGGAGATCATGTGGAGGTCGGCTGCGGAACGGTTATTAATCCCGGCTCTGTGGTGGGGCGAAACACCAGCATCTATCCTCTTTCCATGGTGCGCGGTTACATCCCGGCCGATTCAGTATATAAAAATCAGGGGGAAATTGTAAAGAAGCAGAATTAAAGGAACAGATGAGATAAAAGGAAGAGGCCGAAACCTTTTCCCAATGATAAAGGACAGCCCCGAAGCGGAGCTGTCCTTTTCAGGCTCAATATTCGTTGGAACCGAATGGATGACCGGTTTTGAAATCCGTTCAGTCTCACGATAAATCATGGGTTATGAGGAGCAGAACTGATCGTTATGGAGCAGTTTATGCTCTTTTCCCTTTAAGAGGCCTTCGTAGAGGGAGAGGATCATGGGATTCTCGTCACTCTTCTTAATAATGGAAATGTTGTCGGCCTTGTAAAGTCCCTCGGCACGGGCAGCCTTGGTGCGGTCACCGGCAAGACGGGGCTGACCGCCACCCATGATACAGCCGCGGCGGCAGGCCATGACTTCGATCAGGTGATAATTCTTTTCTCCGTTCTTTACCTGTTCCATAACAGCTTTTGCATTGGCAAGACCGCTGACTACGCAGATATTCAGCTCTGTGTCACCGTAGGGAACGGAGAATTCCTTGATGAAGCCGTCCTCGCGGACACCGCTTTCTGCGATATGATCCAGGGTGGGTTTATTATGTCCGGGGGTCAGACGTCGGAGCACGGCCTCGGTCACGCCGCCGGTCACACCAAAGATCACACCGCCGCCGGAGCCAAAGCCAAACGGAATATCGGAGGCTTCCGATTCCAGATTTGCAAAGTCGATACCGGTGGTGCGGATCATCTGAATAAGCTCGGTGGTGGTGATCACATAGTCGGTATCCTGTTCCCCATCCGTGAAGCTGTTGGGACGCTTGGCTTCCATCTTTTTCGCCGTACAGGGCATAAAGGAGACCATAACGGTGCGCTTGCCCTCACTGTGGGCAGGATCGCGGAAGTATTCTTTTACGACGGCGGACATCATACCCTGAGGAGAACGACAGGTGGAAATATGATCAGCATACTCCGGGAAGTGATCACCGGCAAATTTCACCCATGCAGGACAGCAGGAGGTGAGAAGCGGAAGCTTTTCTCCGGATTCCAGCCGGGACAGAAACTCTGCAGATTCTTCCATGATGGTAAGGTCAGCACTGAAGGAGGTGTCATAGACCTCGTCAAAGCCCATACGGTGAAGAACGTTGACGATTTTTCCCATGACGCTGCGTCCTTTCGCGAGCCCGAAGGCGGCGCCGACTGCCACGCGGACCGCAGGAGCAATCTGAGCGACCACACGGACACTGGGATCAGCCAGAAGATCCCATACCTGATCCTTATTGGTGCGGATGCTGATAGCACCGGTGGGGCAGAAGACGCGGCACTGCCCACAGCTTACGCAGTCGGTGGTGGACAGCTCCCGGTCAAAGGGAGGCATGACCATTGCTTCGGAACCGCGGAAGGCAAAGCCCAGAGCGCCAATGCCCTGAAGCTCGCTGCAGGCGCGGACACAGTTGCCGCAAAGA
>CAKRJM010000195.1 GCA_934351765.1 uncultured Lachnospiraceae bacterium
CTCCTTCTGGTCCTGCTTCTGCACGGATCGTTTCCTTTTTCTTTTCATGCCGTGTTTTCTGCCGCAGGTCATATAATATCATTTTATCTGCTACAGACACGCCCGGTAAATGGCCTCCACATCGGCTTCGTGGAGCGGTACATACGCCTGGGTATCCAGATCTGCATACGGTACGGCCGCCGCCGCCATTTCCTTAAAATGCTCCTCGCCGATCCCCAGCTCCGAAAGATGGGACGGGAGTCCGCAGTCCAGGAAAAACTGCTCTGTGGCATCAATTCCCATGTTTGCAAGCGCAAACCGGTCAGTGCTCCTTGGAAATCCCCAGACGTTGATGGCATAGTCCACGAACTTTCCGACCGTATCCTCCGATAAGATGTAACGCATCCACGCCGGCGTCACGATAGCAAGGGAAACGCCGTGGGTAATATCATAGTAGGCACCAAGCTGATGTCCCATGGCATGGCAGGACCACTTTCCGGCCTTTCCGCAGCCGCACAATCCGTTTAAGGCCATGGACGCTGCCCACATGATATTGGCACGGGCCGAATAATTTTCCGGCTCCATGAGCGCCACAGGACCCCACTTAATACAGGTTTTTAAAATCCCCTCAGAAAACTTATCCTGCACATAGGCGTCCTCTGTCCGCTTAAAATACCCCTCAAAAATATGGGACATGATATCTGCCACGCCTGCTGCCGTCTGCGCGGAGGGCAGGCTGTAAAGATAGGTCGGATCCAGCACGGAAGCCTTCGGGAACAGACAGTTGTTATGGACTCCCCGTTTTTCCCTGACTGCTTCATTGGTAATAACCGCTGTATTGTTCATTTCCGATCCGGTAGCGGACATCGTCAGCACCGCAAACACCGGAAGCGCCGCCTGGATCTTCGTGGTATCGGCTACCAGCTCCCAGGGCTCCAGCTCACTGAGTGCTCCGGCTGCAATGACCTTTCCGCAGTCCACGCAGCTTCCGCCTCCCACTGCCAGCACCATGTCCGCGCTCATCTGCTTGGCAAGAGAAACTCCGTCCCGGACCGATTCGATCTTCGGATTCGGTATCACACCGGAAAGCTCCTCCCAGGTAAAGCCGTTCTTTGAAAGGAGTGTACACACCTGATCATAGATTCCGTTCCGTTTGATGCTCCCGCCTCCGTAAACGAGGAGCACCCGTTTCCCATAAGGCGCCATCTCCGCTGCCAGGCCGGAAAGCTTTCCCTTTCCGAACAGCATTTTTGTCGGCGCATAAAAATCAAAATTCTCCATAATGTTTTTCTTTTCTCCCCCAGTCTCCGTATTTATTCAGAGACGTTATTCTGTGTCTCATACTTTCCGTATTCCGGAAAACACGTAAACTCTCCCGATCCATTCCAGCTGCCTGTTTCATCAGGAATGCTCACATACACCTCACTCTGCCCGATTCTTGAGAAGAAATAGGCGTCCTCGCTTCTGTTCTGAAACGCCGCCTGAACCTCATTCCATAATTCGTTCCGGTCACGTTCCGGCTCCAGGGAGCAGGCGGTGATCAGTGTCAGCCGCTCTACCTCATCCTCGGTTTCTCCGTAGTAATTCACCTCCAGGACTTCCCCCGTCACATAATCGCGCCGCACATTGATCGACATGCCGGTATCTTCGGTGTCAAAGGTCAGGTAGCTTGTCACGATATAAAACGTCGCTGTTCCTTCCTCATCTGTGTACTCCCAGCAGTCCGGCTCCGTCTCCCACTGATCCATGGAGTCCTCCGGAATATTCCAGACCATGGAGACATACTCCCGAAGTCTGGAAAGGACTTCATCGGCATCAGACGCATAATGTGCATAGCCATTGCATGGCTCTCCCGCCTGTAAAACCTTCTCCGGATCCAGTTCCTGATAGGCAGAGGCCTCACTACTCTCCGTTATGGTATCGTAGCCGTCCCAGTGGTCGATGATGTCGCGGACAAACCCAAAAAGCGGACCGGCAAACAGGATCACCGCCCAGATCAGGACGATAAAGAATACCACGACCTTCGCGAGACGCTTCTGACGCTTCTGGTCTTCTGCCGCTTTCCTGTGGGGATCTGTATTGGGAACCCCATAAGTATGCTTATGATCCGTTCCGCAGGTATCATAATAAGGAGACTCTTCCGGCTTCGGCCGGGATTTCGATGAGGCTGAGGTTCTCGTATTCCCCGTTCCGGTCTGTACCGTCCGCCCGGCCGTCTTTTTCACGGAGGAACCGGTTTTATAAGACGATTCATGATAGGTTCCCTGCTTAAACTGGGTATATGCTCCCGGGTCCCGCTCATTGGGGAGACAGCCTCCCGTATAGACAATGGGCTCCTTCCGGAACCGATGGCACTCGGAACAGTACCCCACAGCGTTCAGTTCCTGCTCACATACCGGACAAAGATATCTTGTTTTCATACTTCTGCCCTCCGAATGGGGATTCGTTTATCTGCATGCGAGACGGTATACCGCTTCACATTCCTTCCGTCCCAGCTTCACAAAGAAGCCCTCGGTCCGTCCGTCGATCTGAAGGGTTTCCAGAAGCTTCGGGATATCCTCTTCCTTTGCTCCAAGCTCTTCAAAGGAGGTCGGCATGCCGACGGAATGGAAGAATGCCTTCGTTCTCGCGATGCCTTCCTTTGCGGTTTCCTCCGGATTCTGATAGTTCATCTCGCAGCCCCATACACGAACGGCAAACTGAGCAAACCGGTTCACATCATGATGCATCACATAAGTCATCCATGCCGGGAACATCACAGCCAGACCGGCACCGTGTGCACAGTCATACAGAGCGGACAATTCATGCTCCAGGTTATGGCTGGCCCAGTCCTGCTCTCTTCCGACACCGCAGATGTCATTGTGTGCCGTGGTACCCGCCCACATGATATTGGCTCTCGCCTCGTAATCATTTGGATTCTCCAGAACCTTCGGAAGCTCCTTGATGATGGTCTTTAACACACCCTCGCAGAGACGGTCGGTGATCTCTACCTCCTTGGTATTGGTAAAATAGCGTTCGAACACATGGGCCATAATATCCGTACAGCCGCTTGCTGTCTGATAAGGCGGCAGGGACATGGTAAGCTCCGGGTTCATGATGGCAAATACCGGAAGCATCAGTTCACAGCCGTATGCACGCTTATACATGCCGTTTTCATTGGTGATCACGGATCCGCCACTGGCCTCGCTGCCGGCTGCCGCAATCGTCAGGACCGAACCGACAGGAAGGGATTTTTCCGCCTGTGCCTTTCCGGAATAGAAATCCCAGAAATCACCGTCATATACCGTTCCTACGGCAATTGCCTTGGAGGAATCAATGGTGCTTCCGCCGCCGACAGCCAGAATAAAATCCACGCCCTCTTTCCTGCACAGCTCAATGCCTTCATAAACCAGACCGCTTCTGGGGTTGGGCTTTACACCGCCCAATACCACATAGGACAGTCCCTCTTTTTCCAGAGACGCCTTCACCCGGTCGATCAGTCCGGAGCGGACCGCACTGCCGCCGCCGTAATGGATCAGCACCTTATGTCCGCCAAACCGCTTCACATAATGGCCTGCCTCATTCTCCGTTCCTTTTCCGAATGCAAAATACGTGGGGCTGTAAAATGTAAAATTATCCATGGTTTCTTCTCCTTCTCCTTTT
>CAKRJM010000196.1 GCA_934351765.1 uncultured Lachnospiraceae bacterium
CTTCTATATGTGCCGGCTGGCCTTGGTGGAGCCGCGAAATGCGAATTTCCGCAGCAACGATATGCCGGGACGGCATGCAGATCAATCTGGTGCATTTTTCGGTTGCGCATTTCTCCTTTTTCGTATATACTTGTACAAAACTGTGCAATTACATCACTCATTTCGAAAAGGAGGATTCTTTCATGAGACATCTGCTTAGTCCTCTGGACTTCTCGGTTGAGGAGCTGGATCAGCTTATGGATCTGGCCAATGATATCGAAGCCCACCCGTCAAAATATTCCCACGCATGCGAGGGAAAGAAAATAGCCACTTTGTTTTATGAACCAAGCACCCGCACCCGTTTGAGCTTTGAAGCCGCAATGCTGAATCTCGGAGGCAGTGTTCTTGGTTTTTCTTCTGCCTCTTCCAGCTCTGCTTCCAAAGGCGAAAGTGTTTCTGATACGATCCGGGTTATTTCCTGCTACGCAGACATCTGTGCCATGCGACATCCCAAGGAGGGAGCTCCCATGGTTGCCGCCAGCAAATCCGGCATTCCCGTGATCAACGCCGGTGACGGCGGCCATCAGCATCCGACCCAGACCCTGGCAGATCTCTTAACGATCCGTTCCCTGAAGGGACGCCTGGATAATATTACTGTTGGTCTCTGCGGCGATCTGAAGTTCGGCCGTACCGTTCATTCCCTGATCAACGCCCTGGTGCGCTATCCCGGTGTGAAGTTTGTTCTGATTTCTCCTGAGGAGCTGCGTGTTCCCAGCTATATCCGGGAGGGAGTTCTGGACAAGAATCATATTCCTTATGAAGAAGTCAACGATCTGGAAACCGCCATGCCGAAGCTGGATATCCTCTACATGACCCGTGTGCAGAAGGAGCGTTTCTTCAACGAGGAGGACTACATCCGTATGAAGGATTATTACATTCTCGATATGGCCAAGCTTGCCTCTGCAAAGCCGGACATGTATATCCTCCATCCCCTGCCCCGTGTCAATGAGATCTCCGTGGAGGTTGACGACGATCCCAGAGCTGCATACTTCAAGCAGGTTCAGTACGCCGTCTATGCCCGCATGGCCCTGATCCTCACGCTGCTGGATATTCATGTAGACTGACACTACTGTATTCGATCTCGATAGAAAGGATAATCAATATGTTAAATATCGGCGGACTGAAAAACGGAATCGTCCTCGACCATATCCAGGCCGGAAAAAGCATGGACATTTATAAATATCTGAAGTTAGACAAGCTGGACTGCCAGGTTGCCATCATCAAAAATGCCCGCAGCAACAAAATGGGACGAAAGGATATCTTAAAGATCGAGGGTGATCTCGATGTGGTGGATCTGGACGTGCTTGGCTACATCGACCATAACATCACCATTAACATCATCAAAGACGAGCAGATCGTGGAAAAGAAAACGGTCAAGCTTCCCAAGCGTCTCACCAATGTGATCCACTGTAAGAATCCCCGCTGCATCACCTCCATCGAGCAGGAGCTTCCACACATTTTCTTCCTGGCCGATGAGGAACAGCAGACCTATCGCTGCCTGTACTGCGAGGAAAAGCATAAATAGAATACGGATTGCTAAACAAGTGTGTCCGATCCTGTGATAAGAAATTCCTGATCATAAAACGAAACTCCCTTCTGCGGTTTCAATCCGTCCGTGAAGGGAGTTGTTTTTTACTGTATTCAATTCGTTCGTTACTGAACAAGCGTCATCGGCTTTCAGCAGCAGCGCAGGCGAAAAGTCCTGCGGGCAGGATTCTCTTTCCTGCTCAAAACTGACAGGTATCAAACGCAGGATCATAATATTCCCGCTTGCCAAGCCAGGCCAGTAAAAACCGCTCTGCCAGACTGTCATGGCAGATTGCTTTTCTGGCCTCCTCCGGCGTGTACCATGCTGCTTCGTCCACCTCATCCGTCTTATGGCTCAGATCATCGGAATCTGCCCGACAGGCAAAGTTCAACATAAGGGTATTGCTCTTTTCAAAATACTCGCTCTTATTAAAGCAGCACTCTGTCACCGTCAGTCCGATCTCTTCCATGACCTCTCTGGCCAGCGCATGCTCCGCCGCTTCTCCCTTATTGACATAACCGGCCACCAGAATATTCCGGTCCCGCCCGTACTGCTTGATCAGAAGGATCTTCTTTCCGTCCGGACTGTAGACCATGGTGCTGATCGCCACGTTATACATGGGGAACCGAAAGGCCTTACAGTTTTCACAGTAAGGGATCATTCCCTCGTTTTCCAGATATTTTTCCGTCAGTTCCCTTCCGCATTCCATACAGTGTTTCATATTCCACGTTTCCTCCCCAGATTTTTATTCAGATTTCCTGTCATCCAGCCGATTTTTCCACCAGTTTAGCCCCTGGGCCGCCAGTGCCGAGCTTAAAAAACCGATAATTGCCCCGGCCAGCACATCGGTCGGATAATGCACTCCCACATACAGCCTTGTCCAGCCGATCAGTGCAGCAAACAAAAGAACCGCTGCTTTTATTCCCTTCCGTTCCTTCGGAAGCGAAAAGAAAAGCGCTCCTGCCGCCGCAAAGGCACAGCCGGTATGTCCGGACGGAAAGGAAAAATCCTTTTCCGGTCCCACTAACGGGATCAGATCCGAATACCGGTCATAAGGCCGCATCCGTGCCACTGTCGGCTTGATCCCAAGATTTAAGAGCAGAAAGCTCACCAGCAGCGACAGCAATACCGTTGCCCCATATCTTCTCGTTTTCGGATATACCAGAAGCACAACTCCCAGCACAATAAAAAACCAGCCGCCGTTTCCCAGAAAGGTAAGCGCCTTCATGATACCGTCCAGCCAGCCGGCGCGAAGATGATTCTGAACAAACAATAAAAACGAATGCTCCCAGGCCATCGTCAGTTCCTCCCGTTTTTCTTCTTTATCTCAAGCAAACACTCATCCGCAGTGCCCAGCTCGAAAAGCTTCGCTTTTTTGTTTCATAGGAAAGTACGTCCTATGAAACAAAAAACGCTCCGCGGGGATGCACACTGCGGCGTACAATGTAGATGTCGCAAGCGACCGCCGCAGGCGCGAGAATCCTGCGAGCAGGATTCTTTATATTTGTCGGGCAGTCGCCCTATCAGCCGAAAAGCAAGAGCCTCCTGCCTTGTGCTGGCACAGGCTCCGGCTCTTGCTTTTCGACTGGCACTGCTCGTTGCTACACACATTATATCAAGCAAACACTCATCTGTCCATATACTCCCGCAGCTTACGGAGGGCCCCTTTTTCGATCCGGCTTACATAGGAACGGCTGATGGACAGCAGGGCGGCAGCCTCCCGCTGGGTATGCTCCCGCCTGCCGAACAGTCCGTAGCGCATGGCGATCACCTGCTTTTCCCGCCCGCCGAGCACCGTGCAGTATCCCTCATACAGCCGCCGGATATCCTGTAAAAGAGAGAGCTTTCCCGTCACGTCCACGGTTTCCGCCTCGATCACATCCACCAGGCTGATCTTGTTTCCCTCTTTGTCCGTTCCGATCGGTTCGTACAGCGAAACATCCCGCCCCCGCTTCTTTTCTGCCCGCAAAAACATCAGCACCTCATTGTCAATGCACTTGGCTGCATACGTTCCCAGCTTTTTGGCCCGCTCCGGATCAAAGG
>CAKRJM010000197.1 GCA_934351765.1 uncultured Lachnospiraceae bacterium
TTATAGCGCGCCGGATCGTCGGTCGTGGGAAATACCTTTACTTCCCCGCGGATCCCGTGGGTCGATGTGATCACTCCAACTCGCAGTCTGTCTGTCATGGTTTTTCCTCATTTCTCATGGAATCATTTACGATAAAAGGCTGCCGCTTTTCGGCGACAGCCAGGCTTTTGTCCTTACTGAATCTCCAGAACCGCTTTTTTATCCTCGCGGGACGCAGCAGCTTTTACAACAGAACGGATCGCTTTTGCGATTCTTCCCTGCTTGCCGATGACCTTTCCCATATCGGACGGATCTACGGTCAGCTCCAGAACGGTCTCTTCTCCCTCTTCCTTTTCCGTTACGGAAACAGCATCGGGATTGTCGACCAGGGCTTTAGCAATTACTTCCACTAATTCTTTCATCGCCATACCTCCAGTACGGATTATTTTTCAATACCGGCGATCTTCAGAAGCTTTGCAACCGTCTCGGTCGGCTGTGCGCCGTTAGCGAGCCACTTCTTTGCCAGCTCCTCATCGATCTTGATTACGCTGGGCTCCTTAGTCGGATCATAGTAACCAAGCTCCTCGATGAATCTGCCATCTCTGGGAGAGCGGGAATCTGCAACGATCACTCTATAAAAAGGTGCCTTCTTCTGACCCATTCTCTTTAATCTCATCTTTACTGCCATTTCTTTCACCTCCTGGTTTATTTTGCAACTTCAATTTATCAAAAAGGAAGCTTGAATCTTCCCTTTTTTCCTGCCTTGCCCATCATGCCGGACATCTGCTTCATCATCTTCCGGCTCTGTTCATGCTGCTTCATCAGCCGGTTGACCTCTGCAATATCCACACCGGCCCCTGCTGCGATCCGCTTCTTTCTCGACGGATTGATCAGACCGGGATTGGCCCGTTCTGCCGGGGTCATGGAATAGATGATCGCTTTTGTCCGATCCATGGCGCCTTCATCGATGGTCACGTTTTTCATCTTGCTTCCCATACCGGGGAGCATGCTCAGCATATCGCCGATACCGCCCATCTTCTTGATCTGATCCATCTGCTCCAGATAGTCGTTGAAATCGAACTCGGCCTTTTTGAACTTCTGTTCCATTTTCTTGGCCTGTTCTTCATCAAACTGTGCTTCGGCTTTCTCGATCAGAGTCAGCACATCGCCCATTCCAAGGATTCTCGATGCCATCCGATCCGGATAAAACTGCTCCAGATCCTCCAGCTTCTCGCCCATGCCCACATACAGGATCGGTTTTTCCGTTACGGCACGAATGGAAAGAGCCGCGCCGCCTCTTGTATCGCCGTCCAGCTTGGTCACGATCACACCGTCGATTCCGATCTTCTCATTGAACATGCTGGCCGCATTGACTGCGTCCTGTCCGGTCATGGCATCTACCACCAGGACCGTCTGATCGACTTCGACGTTCTCCTTGATCTCCTGAAGCTCTGCCATCATATCTTCATCAATATGAAGACGTCCGGCTGTATCTAAAATAATGACATTGTTGTTGTTTTTCGCCGCATGCTCGATGGCTGCTCTGGCGATATTCACCGGGCTTATCTTCTCTCCCATGGCAAACACGGGAACGCCCTGCTTTTCTCCGTTGACCTGGAGCTGTTTTACCGCTGCGGGACGATAAACATCGCAGGCCACTAAAAGGGGCCTCTTTCCCTTCGCCTTGAACTTCCCGGCCAGCTTTGCTGAGGTAGTGGTTTTACCGGCGCCCTGCAGACCGACCATCATGATCACGGTTGCGGCGCTTCCCGGCTTCAGGGCAATCTCCGTTGTCTCGGAGCCCAGAAGGGAAACCATTTCCTCGTTTACAATTTTTATTACCATCTGTCCCGGCGTCAGGCTGTTAAGCACATCCTGACCGACAGCTCTTGCTTCCACTGATTTGATAAACTGCTTTACGACCTTAAAGCTTACATCGGCCTCCAGAAGCGCCATTTTTACTTCTTTTAACGCCGCCTTGACGTCTGCCTCGCTGAGACGTCCCTTTCCGCGCAGCTTTTTAAATACGTTCTGCAGTTTGTCGGATAAGCTTTCAAATGCCAATGTTTTCCTCCGCCTTACAACTCACTGATCTCCCGGGAAATCTCTTCGATCCGGTAAACCAGCTCCCGGTTTTCCGTTTTCCGGAATTCCTGGGTCAGCCTGTGGATTTCTTTTACTTTTTCGCGGGTCTTTAAGAATTTCTCTACCAGCCCCAGCTTTTCTTCATATTCCTGCAGGGTCTTATTACAGCGCCGGATCAGATCATGAACCCCCTGTCTGGAGATCCCCCGTTCCTCGGCCGCTTCGCTGAACGACAAGTCGTTAAACACGACATCCTCATAGACCTGCTTCTGGTGGTCCGTCAGAAGCTCTCCGTAAAAGTCATACAGAAGCGTCTGTTCCACAATTTTTTCCATGGTTTTTTCACCGCCTTGTATATCATACAGGAGATAGGGCAGGCTGTCAAGTGTTTTTTCTTGACAAACTACATCTCGAAATATAACTCCGCACTCCGGCTCTGCCTGGGTTACCACAAATTCATGGCATACGCCCTATACATCTAAAATAAGGAAGCCCTTATCCCTGCAAGCAGGAATCGGGCTTCCTTTTTAGATGTGCACTGCCTATTTGGCAACAATGTTTATAATTCTTCCGGGAACATAGATTTCCTTTACGATGGTTCCTTTGAGCTTGTCGCCGAGAGCTTCTTTTCCGGCAGCGATAGCGGTCTCTTTGTCAACGTCTACGGGAAGTGTCACTACACACTTGGTCTTGCCGTTGATCTGGACAGCGATCTCTTTCTCATCGTCTGCCATCTTGTTCTCATCGAACTCCGGCCAGGTATTTCCACCCTCGAATACGCTGGTGTCGTGTCCCAGCTGGCTCCACAGCTCTTCACACAGATGAGGAGCGAACGGTGCAAGTAACGTAACGGCTGTCTCCAGGGTCTCCTTGTCGATGCCGCCCTCTTTCTTTGCGAGAGCAATCATCTTATTGGTATATTCCATGAAGCCGCTCACCACGGTATTCAGGCTGAAGCTTTCCAGACGGCTGGTGATGTCATAGACCATCTTATGGCGAAGCTTTTCCATCTCCTTGGTAGGCGCCACATTTGCTTCCTTGCTGTCCAGAACCACGTTCCAGAACCGATTCAGGAAACGGTTGACTCCATCGATGCCTCTCTCATCCCACTCGGAATCCAGTTCCGGCGGTCCTACGAAAAGCTCATACATTCTCAGGGAATCGCAGCCGTAATCTCTTACCAGATCATCGGGGGATACGACGTTGCCCTTGGATTTACTCATCTTGATGCCGTTCTTTCCGGTGATCATACCCTGATTGAACAGCTTGACAAACGGCTCATCGAAATCTACCACACCGATGTCATGAAGGAACTTGGTATAGAACCGGGAATAGAGCAGATGAAGCACGGCATGCTCTACGCCGCCGATATACATATCAACGGGAAGATACTTGTCAGCCTTCTCCTTGGATACCAGCTCCTTATCGTTTTTGTTGTCCACATAACGAAGGAAGTACCAGGAAGATCCTGCCCACTGGGGCATGGTGTTGGTTTCTCTCTTTGCAGGGCCTCCGCAGC
>CAKRJM010000198.1 GCA_934351765.1 uncultured Lachnospiraceae bacterium
GATTCGGAAGTAGAGCTGCCCATTGTACCGGCAAAACCGCACTGAGCTGCATAATGGCAGTTCTTTGGGAATAAAATAGCAGGAACGACCGAAAGGGGAGGACTGCGGCCAGTGAAAGAATATGGGAAACGGGGAATCGCACTGCTTGGAACGATGCTGATGATCGGTATTTGTATGCGCGGCAGTATGGGGCGTCTGACAGCTCTTGCGGCGCGCATGCCCATGGTATCATTCTGGCAGGAGACGGTCATAAAGAATCCTGCAGCTTCCATGACAGAGGCAGGCAGCGCATCAGAGGCAGGCAGTTCATCAGAAAACGGCACTGTCGGAACAGGCACTTCCGGCTCAGCTTTATCGGGGACAGGTTCCTGGTTTTCAGCGGGGAGGTTCTGGTATCGGACAGCGTTTCCGGCGTTGTCCCGTTTTCTGGAAAAACAGGAAACGGTTCTGGCGCAGACAGATCCGGCGTATGAGGAAATGAAGAAAGAGCAGGAGCTGTACCGAAACAGTGTGCTGGCGGCACAGGCCGGAGCTGAGACAGTAAAGACGGGAGCTGGGACAGTACAGGCCGGAACTGAGACGATACAGGACAGAGCTGAGACGATACAGGAAGAAACGGAGACAGTACAGGCCGGAGTAAACGCCGGGAGCAATTCTGATGAAGCAGAACAGGGCACAGGAGGAACAGACATGGCTGCGCCGGAAGAATCAGCTGCATCTGGAGAGCCGGGCAGCGAATCAGAGCCTGTCATGGCGGCGAAAGAAGTAACGGGAACGGTATATACCATGGAAGAACTGGCGGATTTTGAGTTCATGAAAAAGAAGTTTTTCTATGTGCATAAGTCCACCACGGTTTATCCGGAGCAGCTGGATGCTTCCGTACTTCTGGGAAAGGACATGACGCTTCCGGAAACGGATGAGGTTCAGCTCCTGTTGTTTCATACTCACGGAAGCGAGGCGTTTGCGGATTCGGTGAAGGGCGATGAGTCGATGACAGTGGTTGGGATCGGAAATTATCTGGCAGAGCTGTTATCGACTCAGTATGGAATTCAGGTGCTCCATAATACAGAAGTGTTTCCCTATTCGGATTCCTATTCCATGGCGGCGTCCATGTTAAAGGAAACGCTGGCGGAACATCCCTCGATCCAGGTGACGATTGATCTGCATCGTGATTCCGGCGGGCATGAGGTGGTGGACATTAACGGAAAACCGACGGCTCCGATCATGTTTTTTAATGGCATGTGCCAGACACCGGACGGGCCGCTGGAGGGGGTGTCAAACCCGTATCTGCTGGATAATCTGGCATTCAATTTTCAGATGAAGCTGAAGGCGGAGGCATATTATCCGGGGTTTACGCTCCGGACCTTTTTAAAGGCATATCGTTATAACCAGCATGTACTGCCGCGGGCAACGCTGATTGAAGTGGGGACGGAGGAAAATACCTTTGAGGAGGCGCGGAATGCCATGGAGCCGCTGGCAGATCTTCTGTATAAAGTGCTTCGCGATAAGTGATTTAAGAACTTAAAATACACATTTTATACAAAAAAGATAGAAAACAGCATTGCTTTTTGGCGAAAATATGGTATGCTGTAATTATCACAAAAGAAAGGAGGGATTTGATGAAGTCGGCAAAGAAGCGTCTTACTGCCAGGGAGCTTACTGTGATGAACGCAATCTGGGATATTGGCGAGGGCGCCGGAACGAGCCAGATCGTGAAAAAACTTTACGAATGGTACGGGGAGAAGCTGACGCCCCAGGCAATCGGCGTTTATATCGACAAATTACAGAGAAAAGAATTCATCACTGTAACGAAACCTGGAAATTATTACAAGCTCTATGAGCCCAGGATCACAAAAGAGCAGTATATGCATGAGGAAGTAGAAAACCAGGCTGGTTTCTGGAATATGAGTACCGCCCGCTACGGAATCATGGCGCTCAGTGGTTCAGAGAAGATTACCAAAGAAGAAGCAGACGAGCTGAGGAAACTGTTGGATGATATTGATTAGTATCTTTTGGATGATCCTGTTGGCCGATATCGTAGGAACGGTAAGCTATGTCTTCTGGAAGAAGATCATAGTGAGGTTCCTTGTGCCGCATGGAGAAGTCGTGATGATACGGATCAGTCTTACGATTGTTCTGCTCCTGCATCTACTTCCCGTTTCGTTTCTTTATCAGGCGGGAACGGCAGGTATATTCGGAGCAAGGAAGACAGGAACCATGTTTAGTCTGACGCCCTGGTTTTCCATAGGGCTGTTGTGGATAGCGTATATCTGGCTGGTGGGCTTTTTGAAGAGAGCTTACCACTATCTGAAAACAAGCTTTCTCAGCCAGCGCTTTCTGCAATTGAATCATCCGGCGCGTCCGGAGATTCAGGAGCTTTGTGAACGGCTCAAAGCAGAGATGGGGATCCGGAGAAGGATCGTCCTCTGTGAAACAGATGAAGTATGTTCACCAATGTTGGTTAGTTTTCGCAGCAACATGATACTTGTCCCGGCGAAGCCGGTAGACTGGAAAATGGAAGTGATTATGGAACATGAGTTGCGGCATTATAAGCAACGTGATCCGATCCTGCAGAAGCTTTGCGCGTGGATCGTCCGGATTCACTGGTTCAATCCGATGACGCCCAAGCTGATCGGGGATGTTGTGGAGTGGGGAGAAGCGTGTTGCGACTATTATATCTGTCAAAAATCCATTCATCATTGGGATGTATCCAGATATGGAAATCTGATTCTGGATTATGCTTCGGCAGACGATGATGACTGGAATTATACCGCAATGCGTCTGGCAAAAGATCCTGACGCAGTCCGAAGGAGGATTATGAGAATGAGAGAGCTGAAAACAAGAAAACGAATGAAACCCGCTGTCCTCATTGCGCTGCTGCTTTGTTTCCTGATGACATCGGGTCTGACATCGATAGCAGCAGGCGAAGCGGCCGCCGGGATCTATGGAAAGATTTATGAAGCAACCAGGGTGATGAAAACAGACGGAGAGATTCCGGTACAGGATCTGGAGGAGTATACCTGGACGGCTGATCCGGCCGATGTGGTGATTACCGATGATGAGGTGGATCTGGACAGCAGAGACGTAAAACTTTATAAATGGGATATTCCGGCAGGAAAAACATATGAAACACAGATCTTTTATGCAACCAAGGGCGAAAAGATTTCTATTTCAATAAATCCAGTACCATCAAAAGCGAAGATTGGAACCGGACTCAGCCAGCCGGATGGCATAATGCGTGGAGTTACCGGAACGGGTGCATACGGATATCCGATTACGGTAAATCAGAATGGCTTCCATCGGGTTTATGTATATAACCCGAACAGCTACGATGTAACGGTAGGATTTACGGTTGCACGTGATTAAGGCGAAATGATACCGGCTTCGGAAATCCTGAAATGCTCTTCCAGGGATCGTTTCGGACAGATGATGAATCATGGTGATAGAAGTATATAGAATAACAGATGACAGCATGGGATAAGACAGAACAGAAACAATGGAATCAGAACATTCAGAACCGCGGTATGATCCGCAGGCTGATACGATAAAATGATACGATAAAAGGGAT
>CAKRJM010000199.1 GCA_934351765.1 uncultured Lachnospiraceae bacterium
AGGTGATTCCATATAATTGTTCCATTAACTGCTCTGTCAGAAGTTCTCCAACTTCTCCGGAAGCAAATACCTTTCCTTGATTTACAACAATCATACGGTCACAGAACCATTTAACATGATTCGGATCATGTGTGCAGACCAGAATTGTTTTTCCTGCCTGCCGTAATGAAGACAATTGTTTCCACAGCACCAGCTGATTCCGGAAATCCAATGCTGCCGTCGGCTCATCCATGATCATAATCGGGCATTCCTGTGCCAACGCTCTTGCAAT
This sequence comes from uncultured Lachnospiraceae bacterium, assembly GCA_934351765.1. GTDB lineage: Bacteria > Bacillota > Clostridia > Lachnospirales > Lachnospiraceae > Lientehia. Next base: position 272 of record CAKRJM010000199.1, read on the forward strand.
CAATACCAGCTGCCGTTGTCCGCCGGAAAGCGCCGTATAGGCATTTGTGCCGATATCCTGGATCCCTACTGTGTGAATTGCTTTCCGGACTGCCTCATAATCTTCATTCGACGGTCCCTGAATTCCTCCCAGATGAGGCGTTCTGCCCATCAGTACAACCTCTTCTACGGTAAATCCAAATGATACGGCATGCTCCTGCGGCACATAAGAGATCAGGCGGCTAATCTGCCTTTTATTCAGCCCGCGGGTATCCTGTCCGCAGATCATGATCCGTCCCTCTTTCGGCACACTTAAACAGGCAAGACATTTTAACAAAGTTGTCTTGCCCGATCCGTTCGGCCCAAATACCGCCGTAATTTTTCCTTTCTCCACCTCAGCTCCGACACCATGGAGCACCTCATTCTTATCATATGAAAATTTCACACCAGAAAACGTGATTTCGCTATTATTCATGACATTCCGACCTGCCTGTTTTTCCGAATCAAAAAAATAAGATATGGAGCTCCAATAATCGACGTAACAATACTTACCGGAATTTCCCCCATGATAACAGTTCTTGCAATCGTATCACAGACCACCATAAAAAAGCCTCCCACACATGCAGAAAATGGAATCAGATACCGATGATCCGCTCCGATCAGCATTCTGCCGGCATGCGGTATCATCAGTCCTACCCATGATACAATCCCGACAACCGAAACGGTTGCTGCCGTTGCAAACGTTGCTGTTCCGAGTGCCGCAAGCTTTAAAAGCCCGACACGGATTCCTAAAGAAGCTGCCTCCTGGTCGCCCATGCTTAAAACATTTAATTTCCAGCCGAGTATCCACATAATACCAATACAAAAGATTGCACATATGCCAAGAAATCGTACATCACTCCATTTTGCTGTATAAAAGCCACCCATCAGCCAAAAAGAAATTTCTCGCAGCTTGCTGTCCGGTGCAAACGTTTTTATCAAATTCAGAACTGAAGAAAACACAGAAGCAACCACCGACCCGGCCAGTACCAGATTTACTAACGGTGTTTTTCCGGCTTTCGTAGCAATCCCATAGGAAATCAGCATTGCAGCTACTGCAAAACCAAACGACATAATCCCTATCGATACCATTCCTCCAAGATAAACAATCGCTATTCCTGCCCCGCAGGCGGCTCCCGATGATACCCCTAAAATATACGGCTCCACCAGCGGATTACGAAATACACCCTGAAAAACAGCTCCCGCGGCTGCCAGCATTGCTCCTCCGGCAGCTGCAAGACATACCCTTGGAAACCGGATATCCCAGACGACAGAACTGTATCTGCTGTCAACTGCCATATCTGTCTTTAAACGTGCCCCCAGAACCTTCAAAACCTCCTCCAGGGGAATCAGCAGATTTCCAAGCATGATGGCAGTTACCATAACCGCCAGAAGGAGACTGAACGAAACAATGATCATGTTTCGCTTTTTCTTATTTTTCTTTATCAAAGCCAGTTGATTATTCACTTTCCGATTCCTCTGTCTGCTTTATTTCATTCACCTTCCATGACAATCGCACATAATTGGTCTGATCCCGGTAAATCCACCGGTCCCTATCCTGAGCATAAATCCCCGAATGCTCCAGATACTCCTCCAGGACACGATCGAACTGATCTGTTTGGATTCCCAGACGTTTTCTGAGATCTCCCATGGCTGCATCGCGGTCCGGAAACCATTTATGAAACGCCGTTCCACGCAGCGGCTTGACTTCTGCCGAAATTCCCAGCTGTGATAAAATACCATAAATAATATCCGCCTTTGGCTTCTGCTCACTTCTTTGTCCAAATAATACAGGCAGCAGGTCATAGGAAATTTTTTCCCATGTTGTCATTCCGCTGAACCAGTACAAATATACTTCTTTCCTTGCTGCCGCATTCATTTTTTCTATCGATGATTTCAAATCCAGCATTCCTAACGAATAAGACGCAATCACATAATCAAATTTCCCCAGTATTCTTGCATCAGCTTCTTCCCACCCGGATCTGATATATGAAACATTTTCCAGGCCGAGTTCCTGTCTGTGCTGTTCCGCAAGTACAAGCATTTCCTCTGAGCTGTCAAGCAGTGTCACATGTTTTGCTTTACATGCCAAAGGAATAGACAAGACTCCCGGGCCGCTGCCAATATCAAGTACCGTATCTGTCCGGCAAACGGGCAGCTCTGCTGCCCGTTTGTATCCGTCCTCCCAGATTGTTTTTGAAGCATCGTATGACCTGGCAGTCTTCTTATCCTGATACTGCCTCATGGCGCCGGTTTCGTTCCGGAAACTTTTTTTCCATATTTCTGCATAGTCCGGCTTCATCAGAATCCCGCTCCGTCTACCCAGTCAAGCTGCTGTGTAACCTTCAGCTGCTGCGCATCCTCTTCCGACAGATTGTAAAGTGCTTCATGGTATTCATTCAGCCAGGTTCCGACATTGATATCTTCGAACTGCTCCGGATAAACGCTCTTCGCTGAGATAAGCAGAATCGTAGGAACCTCCAGGCGGAAATCCCCCCACCAAGTCAGCAGTCCGATTGAGGAAACATCTTTATTCTGAACCGCTGTGATGCTGGAAATCGGAGAATAAAGTCCGTCGCTCAGGAACACCTCCGGATCCGGAGATACTGTACAGAGAATAATCTTATCTGGATTTAACGCAATCAGCTGTTCCGCAGATACCTTTCGGATTGCATCATGCTCCGGATAAACATTTTTAATGTTTGAAATTTCTTCGCTGAACTTTGCATCTCCGTAATTTGCTCCCCACACAGTTCCGGTCAATTCATCTCCCTTTAATCCGCCGATATACATGACACTCAGCTTGTCTTCTTCTGCAATATCTGCTGTCCGTTCCTGAATCATTGAAATTGTCTTGTCCATCAGCGATATAATTTCTTCTGCCCGCTCTTCTTTCTCAAACAGTTCCCCCATCAGACGGATTCCGTCATACTGTGTTTCGAGTTTTACTTCATCATAGCAGCCAGGACCGTTAATGACTACCAGCGGGATCTTCAATTCATTTTCAATCTTATCTATGGCCTCTGCCGTAATCTCGCTGTCCTTAATATACTCAGAATTTCTTAAAATAACGATATCCGGATCTGCGGCTACCAGTGTCTCATAATCAACTGCTGCTGTCGGATATCCGATCTGAGGCAATTCCAGAAGCTGCGGACATAAAAACAGACTGTCTCGTTCCGTTTTACTTGTGGCTCCCTGAATCACATCTCCGGAAGCCACGATCCGGTCTGATAC
>CAKRJM010000200.1 GCA_934351765.1 uncultured Lachnospiraceae bacterium
GGTATCATCCGTCCATTGAACCGGACCAGTTCAACGAGAGTGTGTTCAATGAGTACGAGATCGCCAACAGGAAGCTGATTGCCGATTATGAGAAAAAGATGGGGTACTAAGGATCAGGAAGGAAGAACGACAGTATGGAACAGATACGGATTGCAGTGTATGATTCAGATACTGCATATACAGAACGGTTTTGCGGATATATGGGGGAGGTGCCTGAACGGGCAGAGGTTTTTTACCCGGTGTATGAAAAGCAGGCGCTGGATGACATGATTGCCGGACGTCAGGTGGATGCAGTCCTTGTACCGGAGGAAAGCCGGAATGAGTATCCTCCGTTTATCGGGGATATTCATGTGGGTTATTTCACCTCACAGCCGGATACCGCAGCGGGAAAGGTGTTCCGCTATCAGTCCAGAAGAAACCTGTTTCAGTCAATTGAATTATTGTTCTCCCAGGAGGATACAGCTGTGAAGATGGTCGTGTTCAGCGGAGCAGGTACTCACACAGGCTGTTCTGCCGCAGCAGGCGCTTATGCAGTCCATCTGGCGGCCGGAGAGCAGAAGGTTCTTTATATCAATCTGAACAGCCTGGGCGATGGTACGATGATCTTTCAGGGCGGGAATCCCAGAGATCTTCAGACGCTCTTGGAGCATCTGATCCAGGGGGATGATCCGGAGCCGCTGTTTGCATCGATCCTGAACCGTGATGTAAGCGGGGTCTATTTCTTTGATAATGCCAGGATTCCGGCAGGGCTTATGGATGTCGGTGAGGAAACGGCAAAGAGCCTGTTTCGGAAGCTGATCGATGACGGAGAGTTCCGCTACCTTGTGGTGGAGGCAGACTTTGTGCCGACCCATACGGTATTTGCCGCCTGGGAGTGTGCAGACCGCGTGGTGCTTGTCAGCGACGGAACGGCGGCAGCAAACCGGAAATTACAGAAGATCCGCGTACTTCAGGAAGAAAAAGAGCTGGCAGCGGATAAAACGGTATGTTTGTATAACCGGTTCCAGAAACAGACGGGACGGAAGGTGGAAGATCCGGCATTACCCTGTGCCGGGTGTATGGAAGCCCTCCCTCCTGCGGGAACGAGAGCCATTGTGGAAGCACTGGCCGGAAACCCCGTGTGGAACGAGCTTCTCAGGTAACAAGGAAGGGAGCAGAAGGGATAAATGGACAGAATAGAACGACAGGTGGAGACGACCTTTGACGGAATCACCTATCAGATGCTTTTATGTAATGAAATCGAAGGGCTTTTCCGGCTGGAGCTGGACACAGAGGCCGGAGAGGCCAGTTATAATACAGACGGGTTCACGCCTCTTGACCAGATTTTTCCGGGTGATATGCCCAAAAAGGCGGCGGCACAGGTGATCCGCAGTCTGTTAAATGTATGGGTCCATCTGGATGACTACATGATCCCGCGCAATGAGCTGCTTATGAGTATGTCCGATGTCTATGTCAATGACGAGACCGGAGAGATCCGCTGGCTCTGCGGACTCCAGAAGGATTCCAGAAGTGCGGTGGAAAAGCTGCGTCTTCTGATGACTGAGCTTTTGACGGTCATGCAGGGAAATCCGGCACAGAACCAGGAAAACATGAGAATGCTTCTCAACTATGTAAAAGGCGTGAAGCGTGAAACACTGGATCAGTGCAAGGCCATGGCAGATACGCTGCTTTTGCAGGACATTGCAGCAGATTCCATCGAAGCGGCAGCCGCCGAAGAACCGGAGTTTTACGGAGCGGAGCCGGAGGAGCTTGAAGAGCCGGTGACTTCCGGGGAAACCGAAGAGGATGACGGACTGGATATTATGCTTCCCGATGCCTTTGACGCACCGGATGAGGTGGCATATATCATTCAGCTTCGAACCGGTGATGAGATGGCTATCGTTCTGGATGAAACGCTGCTTGGAAAGAGCCAGGATGCGGACTTCTGTATTCCGGATAATCCGGCAGTGAGCCGCCATCATGCCAGTATTTTGATGGACGGAGGCGAGTATTATCTGGTGGATCACAATTCCACCAATGCTACCTATCTAAACGGTATGCGGCTGGATCCCGGCGATGAGTACCGGCTTTGCCACGGAGACGGATTTGTCCTGGCAGATGAATCCTTTCAGTTTATGATCCGGTAGAAGAATCTGGAAGACAGAACGGAAGCTCCGGTGGATCAGAATATAAAACAAAAGAGGGAGGAAGAGTATGTATTGTAAGTATTGCGGAACCGAGAATGCAGACACATCGAAGTTTTGTAAGGAATGCGGAAAGCTGCTACGGACGGAGGCACCGAAGCCGGAAGCGGCCGGAGAAGCCCTGGCGCCAGATCAGACGACGAAAGAGGCCGCACAGGTAAGACAGGGGCAGGAGGGGGCGCAGCCCAATTTATGCAACCAGAATCCTTATGGACAGAATGTCGGAGGACAGGGTGGATCTCAATCCAATCCTTATCAGCAGAACAGCGTTGGACAGAGCGGTGCTCAGGTGAATTCGCCTAATCAGAATCCATATAATCAGAATTCATACAATCAGAATTCACACAATCAGAATCCGTACAATCAGAATTCACACAATCAGAATTCATACAATCAGAATTCATACAATCAGAATCCATATAGCCAGAATCCCTATAACCAGAAGCCGTACGGGCAGGCGAATGCCGCCTCGGATGGTTATGGAACGGGAGTTCCGAAGAAAAAGAAGAGTAAGAAGCCGCTGGTTATCACACTTGTGATTGCAGTTCTGGTGGCAGTTATCGGTAGCTTTGTATTTCTTGGAATCCGTGCCGGAAGCACCTCTGCACCGATCAAGCAGTTTGAGCGCAGTATGAAGAGCGGAGACTGGGGAAAGCTGTACAGCAGTATTTACTGGGGCGAAGATATGGACAATTACCAGACAAAGTCAGAGTTCATCGATTCCATGGATGAATCGGTTTCTTCTCTGGTTGCCATGGTATCGACCTTTTCCGGTATGAAATTTGAGATACAGGACGAGGGACTGAGTTATACCGGAAGCGACGGACTTACAAGAAAAGATGTGACGGTGACTATGAAGGTGAGTATTTTTGGAACCGATCAGGAAGAGAACCTTGATCTCACTCTGGTAAAAGCAGGAAAGAAATTTGGAATGTTTCCCACCTGGAAGATTGATGCATCATCTATGGGAGAGTTCTTTTAAAACAAAAGGAGGATATGATTATGGCAAAGTTTTGTAGTCAGTGCGGAAGACCGCTGAAGGACGGTGAGGTATGCACCTGTCAGACGGGTGGAGCGCAGGCACCGGAGCAGGCGGCTGCACCGGAGCAAGTGAAGGAGGCCGGAGCGGCACAGCCTCAGGAAACGATTTATGAAGCACAGAGCAGCCAGCCTCAGGGAAGCTCTTACGGAGCACCGAACGGCCAGACGCAGGGAAATCCTTATGGAGCACCGAACGGCCAGACGCAGGGAAATCCTTATGGAGAACCGAACTGCCAGGCACAGGGACATCCTTACGG
>CAKRJM010000201.1 GCA_934351765.1 uncultured Lachnospiraceae bacterium
GCTGTAGCACATGGACAGAGCTGCAAGTTTTTCTTTCACTACCATTTTATCCATTCCCTTTATAATAGATTTGATTATTCTGTCGGAAGTCCGGCAAGTTCAAAGCATCTCTTTAAAAATGCTCTTACGTTTTCTTCCTTTAACCACAGATCATCTCCCGGATGTCCGAGCACTTCCACCGCTACATACACCTGCTCCATTCCGGCAGGGCAGTCGAACGATGCTGCCTTCTTTAAAATTTCTGCTCCAACCTCCGGTGTTAAAAATCCCTCCGTTTTCCACTCCGGTGCTCTTGCCACATCCATGTGAAGGTCTCCGAAGCAGGGCTCCTTCGGATCTACAATGGCATCACAAAGATGGAACTGTCCAAGATACGGGGCTGCAAGATCCAGCGATTTCATCAGATCGATACGAGCCAGAGCTTCATGAGCACTGTCCCAGTGGATAAAAGCATTGGGAGCCTCTTCTTTCACTTCATGGAACCACACCACATTTTCTTCCATAGGACCGATCAGCTGCTTTTTGAACGCATAACGATCCAAAGGTTCAATGGTAAGATTCATTCCATACGGTCTTAAATGTTCAGCGATCTCAATCAGGGATTCCTTCAGAGCCAGCTTTGCAAGACCGCGGAATACCGGTCCCGGATCATCGCCACTGGGAACACCAAAATTACTGTAACCGGTCTCCGCCGCAAGATCAGCCAGTTTTTTGCAAAGATCCACCGCTTTTCTTCTCTTTCCCTCATCCAGATCTGCCAGGGACAGCTTATCATCCTTCACCCAGGGTGTGGAAAACGTTGTTGCATTCATGCGATTCTCTTCCAAAATCGTTCTGACCCGCTTCCGATTTTCTTTATCAAAGAAGATTCCCAGCTCTGCATTCTTGTAAAATCCAAATCCGCAGGCACGCTCCAAAACCTGGATCATCTTTGCTTCATCGGAACGGTAGGGCATAAACATTTCCAGGAAATGTCCACCCGGTAAAATTTTCTGTGGCATTGTATCTCCCTCCTGCCGTTTTCGGTCTGTTTTTATCCAATATTTTTTATCTTGTTACTCCAAGGAACTGACATAACTCGTCCAAGCATGCTTCCTTATGTTCGTTTTTCAGCTGGATGCCAAACATAAATTCAAAGATCACATCCATCTGTGATACCAGCATCTGCATTCCGGGAACTGTATTCAATCCGTTTTTCTTACCGGCCAGAATCGTTTCTGTTTCCGGCGGATTGATGATGCAGTCAAACACCGTTGCAGTCTTCGGCATCCGGTCAACAAATCCAAGATACTCATGCTTTGCCGGGAATCCGCACATGCCAAGGGGCGTTACGTTAGCCAGCAGCTCGCAGTCTTCTGCCGCACGGTCCAACGCTGCCGGATCAGTCGAGATCACCTCCACATCCATCGGCGTATTGTTTCTCAGGATCGCTGCAATCTCTTCCGCTCTCTCCTTGGATCGATTCGCAATATAGAGTTTCTTTACATTTTTCCTGGACAGCTCATAGCCGATCACGCCGCTGATGCTTCCGGCACCGTACATCATTGCCGTAATACCATCCAATTTTGCTCCGCCGTTCACCATGGCGCGTACAGCTCCCTTGCCGTCCATGCCGACGCCGTGACTTCCGTTTTCATCAATGCGGATGGCATTTACAGAACGGAACAGTTTGGATACTTCATCCACATCATCCAAAAGCGGGATAAAATCTGCCTTATGGGGCATCGTCGGACACATATAGTGAACTCCCAGAAGACGGCAGGCATCCAGGAATTCCGGAAGCTTTCCTTTCTCAATTTCAACAGGAAGCATGATAGCATTCATGTCAAGCACTTCAAACAACTTGTTATATACACGGGGTGCATTGGTTTTTCCCATGGGATACCCCACGTTATACACAAGCTCTGTCTCCAGATTTAATTTCACGTTCTCTAACTTCATAAGATCTCCCCCTATTCTCTCTCTGTCTCTTTGTCTTAAATCTGTGACGCAAGGCCATGGCCGCCATCCACATACAGATCCACGCCGGTAATGAACGAGGCTGCATCTGAAGCCAGAAAGGCAGCTGCCATACCAATCTCCTTTGTTGTTCCAAACCGCTTCAGCGGAGTCGCCTGTTCCATAACGACCAGCCGTTCCGGCGTGTTGACATTAATTTTTTTGATCATGTCGGTATAGATATAACCAGGATTTACGCTGTTCACCCGGATATGATAAGGTGCCAGTTCCACCATCAGGCTTCTGGTCAGCGCAACGATCCCGCCTTTGCACATGGTATAAGCCTGATTGGACGGCATCCCGATTCTGGCGCTCAGAGATGAAATGTTAATAATACTTCCTCTTTCCCGCTTTACCATATAATTTGCAACCGCTTTGGTAACAAAGAACGTTGCTTTTTCCTGAACTGCCACGACCTGATCAAATTCCTCCGGCGTATACTCCAGAAACGGTCCTTTCAAATTGATCCCGGCATTATTCACCAGAATATCAATCGGAAACTGTTCTTCAATTTCCCGGATCAGATCCGGAAGCTTTTCGTATTCGGTAATATCCGCCACACGATACGAAGCATGCTCTCCCAGATGGGAAACAGCTTCTTTCAAAACTGCTTCCCGTCTGCCCAACAATAAAACCTCTGCTCCGGCATCGATCATTTCCTCGGCAATCCCAAGACCGATACCGGTTCCCCCTCCAGTGATCACCGCATGTTTTCCATCCAATAAAATTTCTTTCTTCATAAAAATAGCTTCTCCATTTTATTTATTTCAGATATGATTCCAGCAGTGCCTGATTTCCAAGCATATTTTCAGCTTTATCCTCCATGATCACGTTTCCGGTTCTCAGCACATACGCCCGGTCACTGATCTTCAGCGCTTTATTGGCATTCTGCTCGATCAGAAGCATGGTAACACCGGTCTCCTTGATCTTTTTGATAATGTCAAACACCTGGTTCACCACCAGAGGCGCAAGACCCATGGACGGTTCATCCAAAATCAGGAGCTCCGGATGAGCCATCAGTGCACGTCCGACTGCCAGCATCTGCTGCTCACCACCTGACATGGTGCCGGCCGGCTGCTTGATCCGCTCCTTCAGGCGGGGAAAATACTCAAATACCTGCGCCATCGTGTCGCTGTCTCTCTTGGAATCCTTTTTCAGGTTAAAGGATCCAAGCTTCAGATTTTCCTCCACCGTCATACCGGCAAACACCTGACGTCCTTCCGGTACAATGGCGATCCTTTTTCTTACGATCTCATAGTAATTCTTTCCAACCAGATTTTCATCCTTATAAATAATTTCACCCTGCTTTATTTTTACCAGTCCCAGGATCGCTGATAACAACGTAGACTTTCCGGCTCCGTTCGCGCCTACCAAAGACACAAGTTCTCCCTGCTCAACATGTATCGAAACACCATG
>CAKRJM010000202.1 GCA_934351765.1 uncultured Lachnospiraceae bacterium
CTTCCAGCCCCGCTGCATTTTTATAATAGAAGTATGCACAGGGATGTGCACTCTCTCCATAGTTATTATTGGAGGTGATAAAATACGCTTCTGCCCGCTGGGTCTCCTTCCGGGACCGCAGCTCGATCCCGTAGTTGTTCCCCGTATTGTACCAGCTCCGCACCAGCTTCGTGACATCAAATTCGAGCAGATTCGTCTCATCTCCAATGGGCTGCGCCGTCTTGAAATCCAGGACCGTATCGGAACAGGACGGCTGGCTGTTCCAGGTGACCGTCTGATCCCAGTCGGATAACGGCTCATGGACCGTTACCGGAAAGCTTTGGGCCGCACTGGCATCGTATTTATACTGGTGCGCTGCAAAGACCCCTTTATAGATCACATCCCCCGCATCCAGCGCCGGAAGCTCCTTGAACTTTACCAACATCCGGCACCGCCCGTAGGAGGGCACATAGCCGACTGCCGCAGATCCCCAGCCGGAAGCCGTCTCGCCGGGCTGTTTTTCCCGGATGAACGTATCGATGATCATGCGGCTTTCCCGTTTGGTTGCCGTGTTCGGATCGATCGTCACCGGATAGGTGCGGCTTTCCGCTAAGAGCCATTCCTGATCCGCCGAAACCGTCAGGATCGTTTCGTCTTCCCCGTCCTCCAAAAGCTCATACGACACAGCATTGCTGGTCTCTCCTGCCGCATCATACATGTAAGGGCGCAGAAAGGTATATGCCTCTCCCTCTCCTTCCCCGGTCACAAGCTGTACTTCCCCCTCCCCGGACAACACCATCCGCATCCCCGGATGATGGACCCGGAAGCGGATCGTCTGTCCGGCCGCGTCCCGGTCATTCAGGAAGATATTTTCCTTTAAGGTCACGCTGTCGATCCAGTACTGGAGATCGATCCCCGGGAAGACCTCCTGATAGATCCCGCCGGAAGAAAGGTTCGGGACACCGGCCACCTGGGCATTATACTGGTCTGCCGCCAGGCCGTCCCGTTCTTTTGTCACTTTCTTCCACTCGTCCGGGACCGGGATCTCCGGCCACCCTTCCGGGATCTCCGGAAGAATGCTGCCGGCGGGAGAAACGGCTGTATCATCCTCTCCAGCCTCATCCGAAACACCGGCTCCATGACTGGAAGACTCTCCGCCCGTCTCCGTTTCATAGAGCGGCGTCTGGGGAAGGAACTCCCGTCTGGCCGGTTTTACGGCCTGCCCGGAGGACTGGCTGCGGGATCCCGGTTCTGATTCCTCCGGCTTCTGCGTTTCCGCCGGTTTTCCTGCCGGTTCTCCCTGTTCCTCCGATTCTTTCACCGTTTCCCCCTGCTCCGGTTCCGTGGTTTCTTTCACGGTTTCTGCCGCTTCCTCTTTTACTCCGGGTTCCTCTGCTGCCGCTTCCGTTTTTTCTTTCTGTCCGGAAGGTTCCTCTGCTGCCGTTTCCGTTTTTTCTTTCTGCCCGGAAGGTTCTTCTGCCGCAGTTTCCCCGGAAGGCTCTGTCTCTTCCCCGTTTTCATCCTCCTCCGGTTCTGTCACAAGGCTCCAGGAGATCCTTCTCCCGTCCCATTCTAACGATACTAACTCCTCCGCATCGGAATAGCGGGACAGAGACACCTTCACATCAGAGGCCGCATTTTCATAAGCTTCTTCGCCGGTCCCTGCATCCTCTGTGAGCACCAGACGGTTATCGATCTCTTCCCAGCCGTCGTCTGTCTGATAATGGACCGGCTCCGGATACAAAACCGACACATGGCCATTTCGTTCCGTCAGGAAATATTTCATCCCGGCTTCCCGCTTTTTCACCTCTTCCGCGATGATATATTCCGCCTCCGGATCCTCTGCGGTTCCATAAGGAAGCTCCTGATCCATTCCATGGACCACTTTTTCTTCCTCCGCTCCGGTTTCCTCCTGTGCTTCCGTCTCCGCCCCATACTCCGTTCCGGTATAAGGCGCCGCCAGAGCCTCTGCCGTCCCGTACTCTAAGAGCATCACCAGGGCTAAAAGCCCCGCCGTCAGTTGTCGGAACATTCGTTTTTTCATACCGTTCCCCTTTCTTCTTTTGTATATGTGTAAAACACCGGCCTGTCCTCCGGTGCAGTTACTGTGGAAAAAGAATTCGGTTTCCTTTCTTTGTTATCTTTTATTCATGCCTTGGGGTTTCGTTCAGACTTACCTTAGATGTCGGTTTGCATTGTTTGTAATACGAAGAGTTACTTTCTCTCAGAATAGCACATATCTGTTTTTAATTCAACCTGTTAGTAGAACTTTTTTAGAATATTTTTCAAAGAAGAAAAGAACTATTATACATTTTCCATTCCCTTTCCTAACCGTTTTTCCATAACAAAAAGCCATCCCCCATACGTCTCCGCATAAAGAACAGCTTTCGTTAATTCTCAATTTAATTTTTCAATTATTTCGGATCAAATCCTGCTGCCGGTCTGTCCACTCAGCTTTTCCGGGCAGTGGTCGTTCTGTTGCTCTTTACAGCAGGCTTGCCAGGCTGCTGCCCACCATCAGACCGAAGATGAAGGTGATGATATAGGTTGCGATCAGGTTCAGTAAGAACAGAAGGAACAGTTTCCATACTCGCTTATCCTTATCCTCTGGCAGGAACGGATCCATTGCTGCCGGAACAAAGAAATAGGACAGCAGATTTCCGGCACTGTAGATCAGGGATGCCAGAGCAAAGGGAACTACATTGACGCTGTAACCGCTGGTCAGCGGAAAGATCAGGACAAACAGCGCAGTCACTGCAGTAAAGGGAAGCTGTGCCAGCGCCTTCGCTGCGGCAACTCCAAGACCCTGCATATAACTCATGGGTTTTTTACCAAAGGCCATCGCCAATGCGCCCCATACAGCAAGCACTGCAGCACCTCCAAGAAGTGCAACAAAAAACAGCATGGGTGTACTTACAACCTTATAAGAAAGATAGCCGCCGGTCGCTCTTGAGACAGCAGAGTTTACCTTAATTCCGAAGAACATGAAAATCAGGCAGAAGAACAAAAGCTGTGCACCCAGTGCTCCGAAGATTACAGACGGTTTTCCTGCTTTTGTCATCTCACTTAAGGTTGCAGCCGGTTTTTTCCAGGAATCCAGAATGGTTCCCCAGAGACCTTTCATATAAACACCGGCAGCACTGGGTGCTTTCGGTGCCTGACCAGGCTGACTACCCGGCTGTCCATACGGTGCCTGACCATAAGGATGTCCCTGTGCCTGGCCATTTGGTGCTCCATAAGGATGTCCCTGTGCCTGGCCATTTGGTGCTCCATAAGGATGTCCCTGTGCCTGGCCGTTCGGTGCTCCGTAAGGATGTCCCTGTGCCTGGCCGTTCGGTGCTCCGTAAGGATGTCCCTGTGCCTGGCCGTTCGATGCTCCATAAGGA
>CAKRJM010000203.1 GCA_934351765.1 uncultured Lachnospiraceae bacterium
AGCGCCGGTTTCTGCCGCCGAACTCCCGGTCATAAACTTCCAGACAATCGTCTTTCTGGAGACGCCGCAAAACCGGGTAGAGGGTCGATTCCGAAATCTCAATGGCCTCCCGCACCTCCTGGGTGATCTTGTACCCGTAGGTTCCCTCGGCATCTCTGGAAACCACCGACAAGACGATCGCGTCCAGAAGCGCCGCTCCTGTGTTGAATACCATGTCATCAGCTCCCGTGTAAACAAGTATTGTTATTTGCTGTTTTATATTATATGTCGTATAATATAGTTTGTCAACAGGTATTTGAATCGCATTTCGCGTCCCACCCAGGCCAGCCAACCGGCACATATATAAGCTGCCTCTGTCTGGCCTGGGCAGTGGATCCGCGAAATTCCAAAGCATAATCCATGCCGGGTTCGGGACATTCCATCCGCAGATATGCAGATAAAAACCGGCGCACCGCGGTTTCCCGCAGCGCGCCGGCGCTTATTTACATTCGTCTGTACATTTATGCCTGATGGATCGTTCCGGACTGGTTTCCGTCCTTATTGGAGGTCACATGCTTATGGGTATAGAGATGATCCTGGCAGTATTCATAGTTGCCCTCGCACTTGGAGCAGAACCGGAATTCCAGATTCGGATCATCAAACTCCGTCCGGCCACAGACGGCGCAGCGGTGACGGGGATGCTTTTCGGAGGCCCGTGCCTGATTGACCTGCTGACGATACACTGCCTTCCGCTTCACCTCTTTGGGACTTACCCGCTTCATATCGCGGCTTCCCAGGAAGAAGATCAGGAAGTTGGCAATGGATAACAGGATTGCCACTCTGGTGGCCCAGTTTCCGACAATCAGCTCATAGACGAAATAAATCCCATTCAGGATCCCCAGCCATTTGGCCTTTACCGGAATAATGAAGAACAGTAAAAACTGCATATCCGGGAACGTTGCCGCAAAGGCAAAGAACAGCGACCAGTTCAGATAGGCGGTTCCCATGATCAGCGTGTAGCCGGAGATCCAGTAGATGATCAGTGCCGCCAGCACATGGCCCAGCATGCCGATAAAGAAATACAGGTTAAACCGGAATGCGCCCCAGACGCGCTCCAGCGTTGTTCCAAGAGAATAATAAAGCCACATGGCAATCATAAAATAGAGAATATCCGTATCAGGCGGATAGATCAGAAAGGTTACGATCCGCCAGATCTGCCCTCTCATGATCTGGCTGGCATCCAGCGCCAGATACTGATCATAAAACGGGGGATTGACCTTCAGGATCACAAATCCGACTCCGTACAGGATCATGATATAAAACATCAGATTGGGAATGGCATACTTCCCGAACTTCCGTTCCAGCTTGCTTATCCAGTTCATTCTTAAACTCCATTCTCCGCTGCCGTCGGCAGCTGTTTGTCTCATTCATCCCGACAGGACTGTTTCTGCCGGAAACAATTCTTCCTTATTATAAAAAGAATCCTGTGGTTTGTCAAACCTAAGCAGCCAACCACTCTGCTATTGGTTTTCGCCATAATACTCAACTGGCATATCGAACCTCCACTTTTTTTATCGGCGTTAAAAATTTAGGCACATCAATATAGAGCCTTTCAAGAATCGGAACGAGATCAATATAATCTTCTGTCAGTTCCTCGCGGTTCACATATTTCACATCAACCACAAGATATCCTTCTTCCCATTCTTTCACCTTAATAATCCTCTGTAAACTATATGGCCCCTTAAAACGTATAATCTTATCCATAAAAGAAAATGTAATATAATCCTTTTCACTTGACAAATATGCAGTGCTTTCTGCCTTGTCGTTCATGACAGCCCTCCTCCTGTAATGATTTTTATTTCCTTTATTATAACATGATTCCCCTTTTGATACTATGCTGTTTTAAACAGATCCTGTCTGTTTCTGTTTTTTTCACAGATTTCATATTTTGTTCACTTTTCCTTTTCTTTCTCCGCAATTCTTCCCTTTTTAACGATTTCTTAAAGACGACACTCGCGAAAATGGCTTAAAACCGTGCTTTTTAGTAATTTTTGTTACTAACGTGTTACTAACCGTTCACATTATTTACTGAGTTATGGGATCGTTTCAAGCCTATTTTTCAAGAAAAAGGCAGCAGGAATTGCCTCCCGCTGCCACTTTTTTCAGGCTCTGGCCACGTAATCCTTGCTTACCCAGCCGATGTGAGTGCCTGCCTCCTTGTTGCTGATCCGTACATGGTAATACCCGGACTGCTCACCCATGACGCTGATCATGTTGCCGTCATACAGCTTCGGGTAGCCTGCCAGCCGGTCATAGCCCTTACCGGGACCGGTGCGGACGATCAGGCCGACGGGATCCACGTCATGGACCCTGCCAGCCCACTCGGCGTAGCTCTGTGGCGGTGCAGGTGTAACAGGCTGTGCGGCGGGCTGAGATCTTTCAGTGATGGCAAGGTAATGAGCATTGACATAACCCGTGTTGCCCTGGATCAGCACCTTTGCCCATCCGTTGGAGTACATCTCTACCACATCGACCTCATTACCCTCAGACAGCTCCGGCCATGCTGCCAGCTTTCCGGCGTCTGCGTTGGGAGCCGTCCGGACATTGAGGTGATCGCCTGCTGTGAGGTTTGTCACCCTTGCGTAAGCATAGGGGCTATACTGTTTGACCACAGCCACAGCAGTATCCGTCTGTGCGCCTGTATTCTGGCCGGAGAGCCGCGTTTTCACGTCAGCCCTGAAATTGTTCATGCTCTTCCCGAAACGCCGGAAATACGGCTCAGGATCGCTGTGGTTCGATGCGATGCCCTTATCATGCGCCTCACAGTGTCCCAGGATCCGGTCAACGCCAAGACCATACTTTTTGCACAGCTCCGCATATCTGTTTACCGCATTATCCCAAACCTTGGTGAACTCCGCCGCTGTGGACAGCTCGCACAGCTCATAGCCGATGGCGTGGGCATTGCCATAGCCGTTCCCAACGTGCCAGCAGGCCATTGTTTCCGGTGCGAAATTATAGACGCCGGTGTCATCGATAAACCCATGTACCAGCTTCTCCACGCCGCTCTTATTACATCTATTGTACCAGCCGCCGCCAGCTCCGGACTGTGCCCGGATGATGGTCGGATAAACTGCGGGGCTGTGGACGATCAGGTATTCCACTTTTCCGATCTTTTTGTTCTCTTTGTAGCAGTCGTTGTTCGTACAATACAGATTCGGCATTGCTTATTCCTCCTTGTGATCGATCAGATTTTTAAACACCTGATGTAAACCGGTGCTTGCCAGCCCGGAAAACAAGCCGCCCAGCAGGATCTGCGGTGAGAACCCCATGTTGATCCACACATTGA
>CAKRJM010000204.1 GCA_934351765.1 uncultured Lachnospiraceae bacterium
AAAACCGGGAAGCCTGCCAGACTGCAAGAGTGAATTTATCGTCCCTGGAGGCCAGCCTTCAGGCAGCAAAACGGAAGGCGGAGGAAATCCGCCTCGGCTACACCGACATTCATGAAGAGGGGCGGGAGCTGGCGAAAAAGCGTCAGGAGATCGAGGCCGGAAAGGCTGCCCTAAAGGAAGAAGAACAGAGTCTGGAAATCAGAAACAGGGAGCAGGAGCAGGAGATTACCGCGCTGGAGGCAAAGACCGGAGAGGCCAGAGAAACCCTGGAAAAACGAAGAGAGGCCCTCTCGGCGGTACAGCTGGAATTCTCGGCCATGAGCCAGAAGGACAGCTTCCTGCTGGAAAATATCCGGCGGATCAACGGAGAACTGGGAGCACTCACCCGGGAGGAGGAAGAACTCACGGAGGCCTTATCGGGAGGCCGGACGGCTGTGACCGAAAAGCAGCAGGAGATCCAGTCGATCCGGGAGCAGATTGCCGGTCTTACGGCACAGGCCGCTGCATATCAGAAGCAGATCGAGGCTGATACGGAGAAAAAGGCCGCCTGCACAAAGGAACAGGGCAGCTTCTTTGCAAAGCAGGAGGCCATGAATGCAGAGCTTGGCCGTCTTGATAAAGAACAGTTCCGTCTGGAAAATCAGAAGGAAAAATGCGAGGAGGCCATGGAGGCCCAGATCCAGTATCTCTGGGAGGAATACGAGCTGACACCGTCCCAGGTGGAGGCACCGGATCCTGCCGGCGGGCAGGATGCGTCTCAGATCAGAAAGGAGACGCTTTCCTTAAAGCAGGCCATCCGGGAGCTCGGGCCGGTCAATGTCAATGCCATTGAGGATTATAAGGAAATTTCCGAGCGGTATTTCTTTATGAAAGGCCAGTATGATGATCTGAAAACGGCAGAAGAAAGTCTGTTAGAGGTCATAGAGGAGCTGGACTGCGGTATGCGCCGCCAGTTTGAAGAGAAGTTCAAGGATATCCGCCGGGAGTTTGATCATGTGTTCAAGGAGATGTTCGGCGGCGGACAGGGAACGCTGGAATTGGTGGAAGGCGAGGATCTTCTGGAAGCAGGAATCCAGATCATTGCGCAGCCGCCGGGAAAGAAGCTTCAGAATATGATGCAGCTCTCCGGCGGAGAGAAGGCGCTGACGGCCATCAGCCTGTTGTTTGCCATTCAGAATCTGAAGCCGTCACCGTTCTGTCTGCTGGATGAGATCGAGGCAGCCCTGGATGACAGTAACGTAGGCCGTTATGCGGCGTATCTGGGTAAGTTAAAGAAGCATACGCAGTTTATCGTCATTACTCACCGGCGCGGGACGATGTTAGTAGCAGACCGGCTTTACGGAATCACCATGCAGGAAAAGGGCGTATCCACCCTGGTATCTGTGGATCTGACGGAACAGACGGCGTAATCATAATGGAAACCTGCTGTTCAAAAGCGGAACACCAGGCAAGCGGGGAGCACCGGACAAACGGAGAGCATGTGGTTGTTTCGGTGAATCCATAACCTGAGGATATAGCTGATTTCATATATTGTTATTTGACAGAATAGCGGCGGCTGGTGTAGAGTTATAGAGAATAAGGAGGCAGAGTGTATGAGCCAGGAGAAAAAAGGATTTTTTGGACGCCTGGTAGCAGGCTTAAGCAAGACGAGAAATAACATTGTGGCGGGGATCGATTCTATTTTCAGCGGCTTCTCTGCCATTGATGAGGATTTTTACGAGGAGATCGAGGAAACCCTGATCATGGGCGACATCGGGATCCATACCACCGAGGCGATCATTGAGGATCTGAAGGCGAAGGTCAAGGAGCAGCGGATCAAGGAACCCTCGGAGTGCAAGGAGCTTCTCATTGAGACCATCAAGAAGCAGATGGATCTGGGAGAGAATGCCTATGAATTTGAAAACCGGAAGTCGGTCGTTCTGGTCATCGGCGTCAACGGCGTGGGAAAGACCACCTCGGCTGGAAAGCTGGCGGGCCAGTTAAAGGATCAGGGAAAGAAAGTCCTGGTGGCGGCAGCCGATACCTTCCGTGCGGGTGCCATCGAGCAGCTGACCGAGTGGGCACACCGTGCAGGCGTGGATATTATTGCTCAGCAGGAGGGCTCCGACCCGGCGGCTGTGGTCTATGACGCAGTCTCGGCGGCAAAGGCCAGAGGAACGGATGTGCTGATCTGTGATACGGCAGGGCGGCTCCATAATAAAAAGAACCTGATGGAGGAGCTCCGGAAGATCAACAAGGTTATCGACCGGGAGTATCCGGATGCTTACCGGGAAACGCTGGTGGTGCTGGACGGAACCACCGGACAGAATGCCCTTTCTCAGGCGAGGCAGTTCAAGGAGGTTGCCGATATTACCGGCATTATCCTGACGAAGTTAGACGGAACCGCCAAGGGCGGCATTGCGGTTGCCATTCAGGCGGAGATGGGGATTCCCGTAAAATACATCGGAATCGGAGAGCAGATGGATGACCTTCAGAAGTTTGATCCGGACGAGTTTGTGAACGCCCTGTTTCAGGCAGAAGCATAAAGAAGAAGCCTCCGGAACAGGCCGGCTTCCGGCGTCCGGAATATGACGGAAATGATAAAACGATACTGACATAAAGGAAGAGTGAAAACAATGCTTACACTGGATAAGTTTGAAGAGGCGGCGGAGACCGTCGGAAGAGTAACCTTAGAGACCAAGCTGGTTTACAGCGAATATTTCAGTGACCAGACCGGAAATAAGGTCTACATTAAGCCGGAGAACATGCAGTACACCGGCGCATACAAGGTACGCGGTGCGTATTATAAGATCAGCACCCTTTCCGAGGAGGAGCGTGCCAAGGGCCTGATCACTGCCTCTGCCGGAAACCATGCCCAGGGTGTGGCCTATGCGGCAAAGAAGTATGGTGCAAAGGCCGTTGTGGTAATGCCTACGACAACCCCGTTAATGAAAGTTAACCGTACAAAGAGCTACGGGGCGGAAGTGGTGCTCTACGGTGATGTTTACGATGAAGCCTGTGAGTATGCCATGAAGCTGGCGGAGGAAAAGGGCTATACCTTCATCCACCCCTTCAATGACCTGACGGTTGCCACCGGCCAGGGAACCATTGCCATGGAGATCATTAAGGAGCTTCCGACTGTGGATTATATCCTCTGCCCCATCGGCGGCGGCGGACTGTGTACCGGCGTTTCCACGCTGGCAAAGCTTTTAAATCCCAACATCAAGGTCATCGGTGTGGAGCCGGCAGGAGCTAACTGTATGCAGGAATCTCTGCGTCAGGGCAAGGTCGTAACGCTTCCCAGGGTCAACACCATTGCAGACGGTACGGCCGTTAAGACACCGG
>CAKRJM010000205.1 GCA_934351765.1 uncultured Lachnospiraceae bacterium
TCTCACATTTTTTCAAAATCGTCTCAAAGATGTGAATATATGCAAATTTATGGGGTTTTCTCCATTTCATTTTCAACAACATTCACATGGCTGGCTCTCTGTTATTTGTTTATCATGTTGTTTTTCTTTGTGTTTTTCGCTGTTTGCATGTGCATTTTTCCACATTCTCTCAGTTCGTTTTATAATTTGTTTTTTCGTCCCATTTTTCACACTGAAAATAGTATTATTTTATCACTATCATCCCAGCTTCTACGCGATTCGTCCCGTATCGTTTCTTCAAGCCATGAAATTTACAGGTTTGTCTCAGAAATTGGGATGATTTTTGTGTTTTAATATTGTGGGAACAAATTTCCGGAAAATAAAAAAGTCCTTATGCGTCCACATAAAGACTTTTCTTCAATCTCTGTTTTAATTTTCTTTCAGGAACAATTCCCCTGCCCCTTCATAATCCCTCCACACTTCATCCGCCCCGGCTTTTCTCAGTTCTTCCTCACTCTTCATGGACGAAATTCCGATAACCCGGCGGGAACCTGCCCGTCTGGCAGCCTCGATCCCGGAAAGAGAATCTTCAAATATGATACAGTCCTCCGGCGAAACGGCCAGCCGCTTTGCCGCTTTTAAATAAAGATCCGGCTCCGGCTTTCCCGGCAGCGTCCCGTCGTTATAAACCACCTGCTCCGGATCAAACCACCGTTCCAGCTCCAGATGTTCAAAGAAAAAACGGACCTTGTTTTTTCCGGAGGCTGTGGCAATGGTAAAAGGGATCTTTTCCTCCAGAAGCCTGTCCAGGAAAGCCGGAAGCTCCGGCGCCAGATGAAAATCCGGGCTTTTCAGGCAACGCTCTCGACTGTAAGCCTCTTTTTCCCCCTGAATCTCTTCGTCATAAAATATGGTTCCATCGAAATCAAAAACCACACCCTTCATGCCATGAAGAAAACGGTTCCCGCTTTTCCGCTCCGTCAGAGCAAGCTTTTCACTCCGGCTCATCTGCTTGATCGCATACTCCCGCCGCATAGCCTCCTCCTTTGTATGGAACACCTCATAATAACAAAACTCCACCGGCTCCCGGCTTTTTGTGTATTTGGCGCCGCGGCCCGCCTGATGGGCGGCGACACGCTCTGCCAGATGGTTTGTCCAGCCGGTGTAAAGACTTCCGTCCCGACACCTCAGCATATACGTGTAATTCCACTTTCGATCACTCATAAATTTTTCTTTTGTGCCTCCTATGTAAGCGTGACGCCTTTCCTGTCCTGTCTGCCATGATGTCCGGGCGCACACGCCATCTATCTGAAGCGCCGGAAGCTGCCTTGCTCTGTATTATCCACCAACGCTCCACGGCTGATCCATGGAGCTGCGGCGTCTCCTGCTGCATCCGCGGCAGGGCTTCCGCCGGTTTCCCGGCGATCCGCCGCCTGTCAACTGCCCTGTAAGTTTCTCCGGCGCGGGCTGTATTCTGCACTGCATCTACTTTATCTTATGCGGTTTCCGTGTTTTTGTCTACTCTTTCCGTTTCCGTCTTCCATTCAGACAGACTTTGATTTCCACCCGGTGGACTTTTATGGCTACACACATCTCTCTCTTTCGTGTAGCTTTCGTTTTCCACCCGGTGGAATTTCTGATTTTCCGCCCTGTCTTACCCCGCGATCTTTTCCGCCAGCAGCCGGTCTCCGGGCTTGATATCTTCCCCGGATAAGCTGTTGAGCTTTTTCAGGGAATCCACAGAGGTATGGAATTTTTTCGCAATTGTCCACAGGGAATCCCCAGGCTGCACCACATACGCTGCGATTCCCGGAAGTCTGCTGATCTCTGCCCAGTCTATGGCCTCCTCGGTGATCTCGGTGATGAACTGTTCTTCACTGGTCCGCCTTGCCAGAAGGTCAAACAGAAGCACGGCGCGGATCTCGATCTCACCGCCGCCAAGCATCACTGCCCCAAGCTGCTCCAGCCCGGTTGTTAACTGGCTGATGCTGTTTTTGTCCATGCCGCCGGCCTCGGCCCGGTACTGAAACGGGATCACGCCCTTCACCGACTGGAGCGGGTGGCTGTCGTTATCAGTCATGAGCAGAGCTGTCACGCAGAGCGCTCCCTCCAGCATAAGACCGCCGGTCTCCGGCTCGGCGCTGTCCAGCTTCACCGCTCCGTCCACATGACAGATCTGAAGAAGCTGATCGGTAAATGAACCGGAAATCTTTCCCGATACCTTTGTTCTGGAACAATTTTTGACCAGAATCTCATCGATCTGCGCCGGACCGGCCTGTGGAATCAGCGTCTTCACCGGCGTGTAGACATCGCTGATGACGGAAAGCTCCTCCTCTTCATAAAGCCGGATATCCAGCTCCAGCACCACATCTAAGGACAGCTTCCGGTTCTCCCCGTCGTAATCCGGCTGGATCTCAAGCTGGCAGTGTCCCATCTGCACCAGAATCTCCGGATACATCTCTTCCACTGCATCCGGCTGGTCGATGGTGCCTGAAAACGGAACCTCCTTCTCGATCCACTGGGGCGGAACATGCTCCTCCGTACCGCGATAGATCACAAAAACCTGCAAAGCTCCCTGGATCCGGATCTGGCCATCCAGAGGCTTTGTCTCCACCTGCTTCAGACGGCACTGAGTCCACAGAAGCTCCTCCATGTCCGGCTGATTTCCCGACAGTTCCAGCTCTTCCCGGATTCGGAACGTGTCCTTCTGGCATACAGCGGTCTGCGCGGCGCGGATCCGTCGGATTCGCTGCTCCACCGGCTGCTCCGACTCAATCTCCGTCACCGCCGCTGCCTCCTCGATTCCCTCCAGGATCAGGCGGAAGGTCAGGATCGCCTTTACGCTCACCTTTCTGGAATGGATCATTTCCACTGTCAGATCCTCCAACTCCCCCTCCGTATGTAAATAGTCCTTGGCTGCCAGCTCCGGCGCGTTGAGAATCTCATCAAAAGGAAGCTCCGTCTCCATGGACTGGAGGCTGCCGCTCTCCGCCGGATAATACAGCAGGCGGCAGACCAGCTTTCCACGGAGCCTTACCCGTTCCTCCAGTCTCTGGATCTCCTCCAGCTCCACCGTTCCGTCCTCCAGCACCAGCTTTTCCATGTCCGGCTTCACGTCCGGAACAATAAAATCCTCGTCCATGGTAATCTGTGAAACGATCTTTTTCTTCAGTCGACACATACGGATACGCTTTTTGATTAACTCCATGATCTCCTCCTGCTGCTCAAAGAAACACCACAGGCTCCTCCCGGTACGGCAGCCGCAGCACCAGATACGGGCAGGACGGCGCATTGGACACCGGCTCTCCCGGCTCCGGCCCCATGGTCTCCAGCTCCAGAC
>CAKRJM010000206.1 GCA_934351765.1 uncultured Lachnospiraceae bacterium
ATGTACAGCAGGTGCCCTATGAGATGGTCCGCTGGACGAAGGACGAAACCTGGATCAAGGTCAAAAGCGAGGACTTCACGGCGCGCTATGAAATGGCGCCTCTGGACGAGCTGGTCGATGCATATGAAGCACAGTGGAACGGTGCGGCCAAAACCCTGGTAAGCCCGGAATGGTCCTGCGTCATTGAAGACCGCGACGAAGAAGATATGTACATCAAGGTTATCCGCAAGGAAGACCTGCGGATGCTGTAAGGAGGTGCGAGACAATGCTGTTTAAGGAAGATACCATCGCAAGAGCCGATGCCGAAGCCATCCGTCGTGGAATCGGCATTTACCGCTGGACCCATGATCTGGTAGAGATCACGGGCCGGGATGCCCTGGAGGTTCTGCAGAAAATCTATATCAGTGACCTGTCCAAGGTTCCTGTCGGGAAATCGAAATACACCGCTTCCCTGGACGAAAACGGGGAAATCATTGACGATGTGATCGTTATGCACATGGGAGAAGGCCTTTACTGGGTTTCCGACCTTTACGGCCCCCGCCTGCTGCCCTGGATTGAAAAGCACAGGGGAACTGCCGATATCCAGGCAAAAATCATCACCTATGACTGGGATATGTATGCCGTACAGGGTCCTGAGAGCGTAAAGGCCATGAATGCCATGCTGGACAAACCGGTTGACGATCTGAAACGGTTTGCCATCTGCGAGCGGAAAATCGGTGATATTCCTGTCTATATCCACCGCTCCGGCTTCACCGGCGAAAACGGTTATGAAATCTATTCCGCCTTTGACAAAAGCCGCGAGATCCATGACGCCGCGCTGAAGGCTGTCGAGGAGGCAGGCGGTCGGGAGCTTCAGACCCTTGAGGTTTACGTCCGGTCAATCCCGATGGAAAAGGGCTTTGCCCTGAAACAGGATTTCAAGCATCTGAGTCCCTTCGAGTGCGGTCTCGGCTGGGCTGTTGCCGCCGACAAGGATTTTATCGGAAAGGAAGCGGCACTGGCCAGAAAAGAGCACCCGAAATACCGCATGGTCGGTCTGGAATTTTCCAGGGAATCCACCGAGGATATTTCCATCTGGGAGCGGGTGTACTGGTATGGGTTAGAGGTAGGCCGCTGTGCACAGACCATTTACGGCTATACTGTTGACAAAAACATCGGCTTTGCCACTGTCCGTGCAGATGTACCCGATGGAGCGGAATTAACAGTCGGGTGCAACGACTCGCCGGCAGTCGTGGTAAAAAAGGTTTTCTGTTAAGGAGGGACACATGGGACGATTAGAAAACAAGGTTTGTATCGTAACCGGCGCGTCTGCCGGGATTGGCCGTGCCACGGCAGAGCTGTTCTGCCGCGAGGGCGCAAGGGTCATAGCTGTGGCCCGCCGCGAAGAACGTCTGAAGGAGCTGGCAGACGAATGTCAGACTCTGCCGGGAGAAATGGCCTGGTATGCCGGAGATGTCGGAAATCCCGCTGCTGCCGTCGGCATGGTTCAAAAAGCTGTCGACACCTTCGGACATCTGGATATTGCGGTTAACTGTGCTGGCATTATGGACGATAATACTGCCATCGCCGATCTGTCTGATGAAATGATGGAACAAACATTCCGTATCAATACCTTCGGCCTGATGTATGGTATGCGTGAGGAATGCCGGCAGTATCTTTCCCAGGGAAACGGCGGCGTGATCGTCAACATCTGCTCTGTCGGCGCATCTCACCAGACAGCCGGAGCCGCCTACTGTGCAAGCAAAGCTGCTGTACTGGCCGCGACAAAAAATACGGCATTCATGTATATGGAAGAGGGGATCCGCTGCAATGCCCTGTCTCCGGGCGGTGTCATAACCGACATTCCGCTGGTAATGCCTCCTGCAGACGAGTTCGGCTTCGGGCGTACCGGCAAGCTTCTGGATTTTTCCGGAGAGCTGGCCATGCCGGAGGATCTGGCAGATGCAATTTTATTCCTCGCCAGCGATCAGTCCCGTTATGTAAACGGCGAAGAAATCAAATGTGACGGCGGCTGGACCTGCTTCTGATCCGGTCAGCAGACAGCTCCGCATCCGTCTGTCCGGCTTTATCGTTAAGGAGGTTATTTTAGTGAACAAAACAGTAACAGTTGTAACCGGCGGTCACGGCGGTATGGGCAAAGCCATCTGTAAAGAGCTGGGGAAATCTTCCGTGATCGTCCTGGCAGGACGAAATGAAGCGAAAATGACAAGTGCCAAAGAACAGCTTCAGGAACTTGGAATTGAAACGTATCTCTGCAAGACCGATATTTCCGATACAGCCCAGGTTCAGGCACTGGCCGATTATGCGGCCTCCCTCGGAACAGTAACACAGGTGATCCACACCTCCGGAGTTTCTCCCAGCGACACGGTCACCGAAAACATTATCCGGATCAACGCAATCGGTACCGTCAATATGGTAGAGGCGTTTTATCCGATCCTGTCAGAGAATGGTGTCATGATCAACTTTTCCTCTGTCGCTGCCTACACCATGCCTCAGACTGAAGCATGGACAGAAGCCTTTGAATGCTGGGATCACCCGGATTTTTACGAAAAGCTCTTATCTCTTGTCGGAGACGCTGAAGACGAAGAGGAGGAATTTTTCCGTGCAGGGCTTGCCTATGCCATGTCCAAACGCTTTGTGATCTACTTTACCCAGAAAAATGTTGTACGATTTGCCGAAAAGCACTGCCGGATTCTTTCCATATCTCCCGGCTGCTATTTGACTCCCATGCATCAGAAGCTGATCGATAATCAGCCGGAAACTGCCGAAAATCAGTTGGAGCTGATACCGGCAGGACGTTGGGGACACCCTTATGAAATGGGTGCTCTGGCCGCTTTTCTGTGCTCCTCCGGCGCCGGATATATCAATGGAGTCGATATCCTCGCCGACGGAGGTCAGAATGCCGGTATCTTTGTCCCCCAGATTTAACAGACATGATCCGCCAGACTGCATTTTCTGTTCCGCGAAATGTTTTGTTTCACAGGACGCACTTTCCTATGGACCGAAAAAGGGTCTCCGAAATCGGAGGCCCCTTTTACTGTTTCGCTTATTCAATTGCCTGAAGCTCTTTATCCATTTCCTCCAGATGCGGTTTCAGAAATGCGGACTGTGGAAACGATGCCAGCTTACGCAGGGTCAGACCGCCAACCAGCTTCATCTGCGGATTTTTTAAGGAGCCCGGACTGTACTTCTCCAGAACAGCAGCCGCTTCGGGATTTTTCATGATATCCTTTAATTTACTGTCAAGTGAAAATGCCATAATAATTACCTCCC
>CAKRJM010000207.1 GCA_934351765.1 uncultured Lachnospiraceae bacterium
GAGATGCGATGGAAATATATCTGATCCGTCACGGAAAAACGGCAGGAAACGGAGAGGGACGTTATATCGGAACCACTGATGAGCCCTTATGTTCTGCCGGAATCGAAGAGCTGAATACCCGCTGGCAGGCAGGACTGCCGGAGGCGGAGATTGTTTATACCAGTGATCTCATCCGTACCAGACAGACCGCAGTGCTGTTGTTTCCGGATGCAGAAAAACGGGTGCGGACCGGGCTTCGGGAAACGGATTTCGGAGCCTTTGAGGGAAAAAATTATCAGGAGCTGAACGGCCGGGCCGATTATCAGGCATGGATCGATGCGGCAGCAGAAGCGGCACCGCCGGGCGGAGAAGCGCGGGAAGCCTTTACAGAGAGAACGAGAGAAGCCTTTGAAGCGGCGGTTAAGGAGCTTTATTCCGGGAAAACCGGCCGGGCAGCGTTTGTAGTGCATGGCGGAAGCATCATGGCGATTCTGTCCTCTTACGGGGATCCGGCGGGAAGCTTTTATGACTGGCAGGCCAAGAACGGCTGCGGCTTTCTGGTGCATCTTGATGAGGCAGCGTGGCAGGCAGGAGAGAAGAAATTAACGAACATCAGGAGCATTCCGTAAGATGAAAATGATAGTATTTGCATTGGGCATCGGCTTTGTCCTTGACGCCCTGTTCGGGGATCCCCACTGGCTTCCCCATCCGGTCGTACTGATCGGAAAATGGATTTCCTTTCTGGAAAAACAGCTCCGGCGGCTGTTTCCGAAAACGCCGGGCGGTGAACGGGCAGGCGGGACAGTTCTGGTGCTTCTGGTGCTTCTGGCCTCTGCGGCTGTGCCGTGGGGAATTTTATGGCTGGCGGGGCTTGTCCACCCGTAT
This sequence comes from uncultured Lachnospiraceae bacterium, assembly GCA_934351765.1. Lineage (GTDB taxonomy): Bacteria > Bacillota > Clostridia > Lachnospirales > Lachnospiraceae > Lientehia. Next base: position 865 of record CAKRJM010000207.1, read on the forward strand.
CTGCGGTTTGCAGTGGAATGCTTTATGTGTTATCAGATCCTTGCGGCCCGGTCGTTGAAAACCGAAAGCATGCGGGTCTATCGGAAGTTACAGGAAGGAAATCTGGAGGGATCCAGAAAGGCGGTCTCCTGGATCGTGGGACGGGATACAGAGAACCTGACCTTGGAAGGCGTTTCCAAGGCGGCAGTGGAGACCGTGGCGGAAAATACTTCTGACGGAGTGATCGCGCCCATGCTTTATCTGGCGCTTGGAGGACCAGTGCTGGGCTTTTTTTATAAGGCAGTCAATACCATGGATTCCATGATCGCCTATAAAAATGACAGATATCTGTATTTCGGTCGAACGGCAGCCCATCTGGATGATGTTTTTAATTATATTCCGGCAAGACTGTCCGGACTTTTCATGATCCTGGCAAGTGCGATTCTCGGATTTGACGGAAAAAACGCCTGGAGGATCTTTAAGCGGGACCGGTATAATCATGCCAGCCCCAATTCGGCTCAGACAGAGGCAGTCTGTGCCGGTGCGCTGGATGTTCAGCTTGCGGGCGATGCCTGGTATTTTGGTGTGCTTCATAAAAAGAAGACCATCGGGGATCCGATCCGTCCGGTGGAACCGGAGGATATCCGGCGGGCAAACCGACTCATGTACGGAACGGCGGTGATTGGGCTGATCCTGTTTTCCGGTCTGTCTCTTTTCCTATACCGGGTGATCCTGTAGGAGCTCTTTGTAAGAACAAAACAGAAATGAAATCCATCGGATTCTGCCGGGAACCGACGGCAGAATGATCGATCAGAAAAATGAGGTAATCCATTGAAGCATACACATGGCGGAAATATTTATCCATATGACCATATTTTGGATTTTTCGGCAAATTTAAATCCTCTCGGCATGCCAGGTCCGGTGCGGGTCGCGGCTATGGACGCAGTGATCCGTTCCGATCATTATCCTGATCCGGACTGTACGGCGTTAAAGGAAGCCATCAGCCGTCGGGAACAGGTTTCGGCAGATCAGATCATCTGCGGCTGCGGGGCGGCAGAGATCATTTATCTTGTTTTTCAGGCTCTGCGGCCGTGCCGGGTGCTTTTAATCAGTCCATCCTTTGCAGAGTATGAAGAGGCTGCCTGTGCGACGGACTCCGAGCGTTGTTATTATGAGACGGGGCCGGAGCTGACCATAAAAGAGGATTATCTGGACGCGCTTGGCGATGGAATTGATGTGGCATTTCTCTGTAATCCCAATAATCCGACCGGACTGACATGCAGCCGGGAGTTTTTGATGCGGGTACTGGAAAAATGCCGGAAATCCAAGACGCTTCTCGTCCTGGATGAATGTTTTTTGGATTTCCTGCCTGATAAAGAAGCTTATGAAATGACAGGAGAGCTGGAGGGCGGTTCGCTGCTGATCCTGAAGGCGTTTACGAAAAGCTATGCCATGCCGGGGCTTCGGCTCGGTTATGGCATGACGGCTGACCGAGAGCTTCTGATGCGCATGGAAGAGGCCCGACAGCCCTGGAGTGTGTCGGTTCCGGCGCAGGCAGCCGGTGTGGCTGCTCTGGAGGAGGTTGATCCGAAGTTCCTGGAAGAAACGGTCCGGGTTGTCACAAAAGAACGGAAGCGTCTGGAGGAAGGACTGAAACGCTTTGGATTTGTGGTGTTTCCCGGAAAGGCCAATTACCTGTTTTTCCGCAGCTGCCGGACGGATTTAAAGGAAGCGCTTTTAAAGCGTGGGATCCTGATCCGTGACTGCAGCAACTACCGGCATTTAAAGCCCGGGGATTATCGGATCGCAGTCCGCACGGAAGCAGAAAATACCCGGCTTCTGGAGGCACTGAAATCAGAAATGGAGGATACCTCATGGCAAAAGCGTTAATGATACAGGGAACCATGTCCAATGCGGGAAAAAGTCTTCTGGTGGGAGGGCTTTTACGTGTCATGAAGCAGGACGGCTATCGGGTCGCTCCGTTCAAATCCCAGAACATGGCGCTGAATTCCTTCATTACCTCTGAGGGACTGGAAATGGGCCGGGCTCAGGTCATGCAGGCGGAAGCGGCCGGTGTGGAGCCCTCGGTGCTTATGAATCCGATCTTGTTAAAACCCACCAATGACACCGGCTCCCAGGTCATTGTCAACGGTGAAGTCCGCGGGAACATGGCGGCGCGGGATTATTTTAAATACAAACGGGCATTGATCCCGGACATCATGAAGGCCTACCATGCGCTGGAGGAGCAGTATGATATCATCGTGCTGGAGGGTGCGGGAAGCCCGGCGGAGATCAATCTGAAAGCCGATGATATTGTCAACATGGGCATGGCCAAGCTGGCAAAAGCACCGGTACTTCTGGTGGGAGATATTGACCGGGGCGGCGTCTTTGCCCAGCTTGTGGGAACGGTC
>CAKRJM010000208.1 GCA_934351765.1 uncultured Lachnospiraceae bacterium
GTTTATGATCCGTTTGCCCAGCTTCATCATTATGAGTCCAAATCCAGAGGCGTCGAGGATACGCCGGAGAAAATTTTAAGATTTGACGGAGAAGTGAGCCGGTTCCGGAGGCGGTGGGCGAAGGTGCTGGAGGCGGGAGATCCGTTCTATAATCCCAACCTGACCCTGCTCCATTCGGATTTTTCCTTAAAGGATCTGGAAAAGGAGAGCTAAGAGAAACGGAATGCCTTGCATTTCTATTATTTTTTCGCTATACTAATTTACGCTGAAATTCGACGGAATCTGCGGAAACGGAATAAACGGCACAGAAGGAGAAACAGGAATGGCAAAGGTGACGATCATCATTCCCAATTATAACGGAAAACGGTTTATGAAGGACTGTATGGAGGCGCTGTATGCCCAGGACGGGGAAGAAGCGCGCACCGGAGCAGAGCCGTTTGAGGTCCTTGTGGTGGATAACGGTTCCACCGATGGGAGCCTGGAATATATGGCGGAGTGTTATCCGGAGCTTCCGGTGATCGCGCTGGGAAAGAACTACGGGTTCAGCCGGGCGGTCAACGAGGGGATCCGGGCGGCAAAGACGCCCTATGTGATCCTTCTGAATAATGATACAAAGGTGCGGCCGGGGTATGTGAAGGCACTGGTGGAGACGATGGACCGGCATCCGGAGGCATTTTCGGCAAGCCCGAAGATGATCCAGATGTACCATCCGGCGCTGATCGATGATGCCGGAGACCAGTACACGGTGCTGGGCTGGGCTTTCCAGCGGGGCGTGGCTCATTCGGTGAAGCGCTATACAAAGCCGGCGCGGGTATTCTCGGCCTGTGCGGGAGCAGCCATCTACCGGAGAGCAGTGTTCGAGGAGATCGGCTATTTTGATGAAATGCACTTTGCCTATCTGGAGGATCTGGACGTGGGCTACCGTGCAAGAATCCATGGATGGCAGAATCTGTACTGCCCGGAGGCTCAGGTGGAGCATGTGGGCAGCGGGACCAGCGGTTCAAAGTACAATTCCTTTAAGGTTAAGCTGGCGGCGCGCAACAGCATCTATCTGAATTATAAAAATATGCCGCTTCTTCAGCTTGTGATCAATTTTCCGACATTGCTTCTCGGTGTGCTGGTAAAAATGCGGTTCTTTAAAAAGAACGGTTTCGGGAAAGAGTATAAAGAGGGGCTGAAAGAGGGCTGGCGGACACGAAAGAACTGTAAAAAGGTGCGATTTTCGTTGAAGCACCTGGGACATTACCTGTGTATTGAAGGACGTCTTATCGGTGGAACCTTCTGTTATGTCTATGAATTTTTACACAGAAAGCTTGGAAAAGCTGAGAGTTAAGAAATATTTAAGAAAGGTTCTGTGGCTTTTTCGTTGCCTTTTTGGATCAAATTCGATATGATAGAGAACGATAAAGTTGGAAAAAAGCAGGATTTCGGCGGTTCCATGAGAAGAACGGCCGATTTTAAGGGTGAATTCTATTGGTAAAAGATAATCAGAAGCATCTGAACCGTCTTCATGTGGTGATCGATGCGGTAATCATAATTATATCCTATCTGCTTGCGTATTGGCTGATATTTGGGTTTATGAAGCGGAATGCCGGCCTTCCGAGGGGCGTTTATTTCTTCGGTCTGCTCTATGTAGTTCCGGGATTTCTGATCCTGTACTGGTTTTTCCATCTCTATGAACCCATGCGGGTCATGGGACGGCGGCTGGAGCTTTTTAATGTACTGCGGGCAAACGTGGTGGGGGCGCTGCTCATTACCATGGTGCTGTATCTGGCCAAGGATCGGCTGATCCATTTCTCCCGCTGGCTGGTGTTCTGGTTCATCTGCTTTAACTTTGTGTTTGAAGCGGCGTTCCGGCTGACACTGCGGAGTGTGCTCCGGTCGTTCCGGCGAAAGGGATATAATCAGAAGCATGTGCTGTTAGTCGGTTACAGCCGGGCGGCACAGGGATATATTGACCGGGTGCTTGCAAATCCCGACTGGGGATACCTGATCCGTGGGATTCTGGATGATCATGCACCGCGGGGCACAGAATATAAGGGAATTCGGGTCCTTGGCCCTATTGCAAATCTGGAAGAGATCCTTCCCATGAACCGGCTGGATGAGATCGTGATCACGCTGGGACTGAAAGAGTATGAAAAGCTGGAGCAGATCGTGAATGCCTGCGAAAAATCCGGTGTTCATACGAAGTTTGTTCCTGATTATAATAAGGTAATTCCAACAAAGCCATATACGGAAGATCTTTTGGGACTTCCTGTCATCAATATCCGGAATGTGCCGCTGACGGATTCCTTTAATGCGGCATCAAAACGGCTGGTGGATATTTTCGGGGCCACCGTTGCGCTGCTTCTGTTTTCGCCGATCATGCTGATCGTGGCATTGCTGATCAAGCTGACCTCGTCCGGTCCGGTGATCTTCAGCCAGGAGCGTGTGGGACTTCATAACCGTCCGTTCCAGATGTATAAGTTCCGGTCTATGGCGGTACAGAAGCCGTCAGAGGAGAAGAATGCGTGGACGACAAAAAATGATCCGCGTGTTACGCCTGTCGGAAAGTTTATCCGGAAGACCAGCATTGATGAGCTTCCTCAGCTCTGGAATATCCTGAAGGGAGATATGAGCCTTGTGGGCCCCAGGCCGGAGCGTCCTCATTTTGTCGAAAAATTCAGGGAAGAGATTCCCCGTTACATGGTCAAGCATCAGGTTCGTCCCGGTCTTACCGGCTGGGCGCAGGTCAATGGCTACCGTGGCGATACATCGATCACGAAGCGGATCGAGTATGATCTCTATTATATTGAAAACTGGAGCCTTGGATTGGATTTCAAGATCATTTTCCTGACATTCTTCAAGGGATTTGTCAATAAAAATGCGTATTAAATGGACGGAAAAGAAGAAAGGAACAGGCCATGAAATACAGAGATGATGAGTATGATTACGAGTACGAGAAGCGCAGACGTGAGGTAGAGCAGCGGAAACGGGTTCGCCCCGATGCCCAGATGAACTCTCAGAGACGGAGAGCTTCATCTGGAGATACGGATTCTTATGCAAAGCGCTGTGCCCAGTCTTATGAAGGCAGCCGCCGTGCCGGAAGCCAGTCCTACAGCACCACAAGAGGGACTGCGTCCAGAACAGCAGGAACGTCCGGAAGCAGGAGCATGCAGGGCAGCAGAAGCGTTCAGGGAACGAGAACCACACAGGG
>CAKRJM010000209.1 GCA_934351765.1 uncultured Lachnospiraceae bacterium
ATGGCCAGATACGTTTTTCCTGTTCCGGCCGGCCCCAGTCCGAACACGATCATTTTTTCCCGGATGGCATCCACATACTGCTTCTGTCCCACGGTCTTCGGCTTTACCGGTTTTCCCGCCACGGTCCGGCAGATCAGATCCCTGTCGATCTCCAGGATCTGATTCTCCTTTTCCTCAAAGGTCAGCGCCAGCGCATAGTCCACGTTCTGCTCTGTAATGGTATTTCCTCGACGGGAAAGCTCGATCAGGTTGGAAAACACCCTTGCCGCTTTTCCTACCATAGCTTCCGGTCCGATGACCTTAATACTGCCATCCCGGGAAATCATGGTCACCCGGAGGGTCTTTTCAATTTTCTTTACATATGCATCAAACTGCCCGCAGACGTTTCTCTCATGCTCTGCGGGAATATCGATCAGGGTTTCTGTGATCCCCATAGATGGTTCTTCTCCTCGTTTCCGTTTCTCGTTGTTTTTTCAAAAAATGCCGGATCAGTCCTCCATTCTGACAATCTGTTTCGGCTTCATCCGGCTTTCTCCGAACATACTCCTTATTATTCTAACATCTTTTTCCATAAATAAAAGCCCTTTTTAAAAAAGATTACACCGGACACACCGCTCACGGTACACTTTTTCCGGGAGTATCTGTTTTTTCCTGCCGCCGCTGCAGTGTTCCGATCTCCTCTGCTGCCGTTACGGTTCCATAACTTTTACAGTTCCCGTTTTCCATAACAGTCTGACAGTCTGCCTGTTCGATGACCGCTCCGCGCTCCTTTAACGTTTCACAGAATGCTGAAAAGCGGAGTTTCGCTTTCCTTTGTGCTTCCGCCTCCGTAAGCACATGAACGCCTGTTTTATATTCCCGCTCTGTGATCGTTCCGATTCCCACGGGCAGATAAAAATTTCCCCAGAGACGTGCCGCCTCATAGGTTTCCTCCCGGTCCTCTGTTTCATAAGCGTCTTTATGCCCCAGCGGCCCGAACCGTTTTCCGAACAGCCAGAGCGCATGGCGCGTTCTGGTCCGCCCGGTATACTGCTTCTGCTCCTGTGTGAGCGGAAAGGAATCTTCATAATGGATCTGTGTTTCTGCCAGAATTTCTCCATCGGGAATCGTCTGCCGGGTCTCCAGCACAGTTCCGCCCTCGTCCACCAGCTCCACACTTCCGGAGATCAGAACCTGACCGGCCTCCACAACATCACCGTTGTGAACCAGCGGTGTTCCCGACCGGGTAATTATCGAAATCACCGTTCCGCTTTTTACCGCTGTCAGATCCATGCCGGTTTCAGACGGTGCGGTTTCTTCTTTTGGTCCGCTTTCTCCGTCTTCATCCTCTTCCGAAAAACCGGTCATCAGGTCTCCTGTCTGTTTTCTTGTTCTGTCTGCATCGCCTGCCTGATTTTCCTTTACCCGGATCAGAAGCCGGTTTCCGTCAATCTGCGCCGATACCCAGGTCAGATCCTCGAACTGATTCCGGAACTTCTTTTCCAGCTCTTCACAGACCAGTCCTGCCTTCTTCATTCCGTGAACATACCCCTGCTCCCTCATAAACCGTAAAAGAGAAGCATCGGTATACCTAGTATTTCCTTCAAAGTGAATATCCCAGATAAACAACGATGATCCGTATAAAAACGCCGCACAGCCTACGATTCCGGCAAAAAAAGCCAGCCGCTTCCGATACCTGCGGATCAGGAAAAAGAGGCCGTGTTTTCCGGTGATCCGAAGCTTCACACCGGCCTTTCTCCCCAGTCCCGCCGCCCGAAAAAAATCTGCTGCCGCCATATGGACGGAGACACCTAAAGATCCCTGTACGCGTTCTGTATCTGCCACAGCCTCCGTTGTCCGCACACGATCCTTCCTGGTTCTGCCGGAAGCTTTTCCGCATACCGGTTCCTGACGGTCTGCTTCGATCTGCTCCAGCCCGATTCCGTGATAGCTGCATAAATTAAAAAAGCGCTCCGGGTTCTCTCCTGTGACCCGGACCGCAATCCACTGTTTCCTATTCATATTGAATCTCCCCGATCCGTCCGTCGATCCGCAGGGAATCCCGATTAAAATAAGAGATCACCAGTCCGGTCCCCAGGATCCGGATCCGGCTGGTTTTCCCAAGAATCCGGATCCGTTCCGGTCCATATTCCAGGATCCCCCGGTGATTTTCCACCGTCACCGACATGCTTCCCACACACGTCAGGACCGGCGCTCCCAGAACCAGATCCCGCGGAAGCGACAGCGTTTCCGCCAGCCGCTCTCCCCGCGTCCGGAGCGTCTGATCCTCTGATTTTCCACGCGTTTCGTTCATCGGCACACCCTTCGTTTTGTCTTTTCAGTGTATGACAGATACCAAAAAACTATGCGTGGACACGGAGCGTAGACCGCAGCGCGGCAATCTTCCACTCCGCCGCAGTGCGATTCCCTGCGGAGCGTTTTTTGTTTCATAGGACGCACTTTCCTATGAAACAAAAAGAGCCCTGCTTCCAGGACTCTTTCTCTGCACAATTAATTGTATTTACGCTTTCTAGCGGCTTCAGACTTCTTCTTGCGACGAACGCTGGGCTTTTCGTAATGTTCTCTCTTACGAATCTCCTGCTGAATACCTGCCTTTGCACAGTTTCTCTTGAATCTGCGTAAGGCACTATCTAAGCTCTCGTTTTCTTTTACGATAACATTTGACATAGACTCACACCTAACCTCCCTCCAGTTGTGTATTGTGCATAATACAACTGTTTGGGTATATTTTCGCACTACAACCAGTATACCATAAATCCCGGATTCGTCAAGTATTATTTTACCTGTTCTTCCAAAACCTGATAAGTTTTTTCCAGTGCTTCATCGATTCCGGCAGGATTCTTTCCACCCGCCTGTGCCATACCGGGACGGCCGCCTCCGCCGCCTCCTACGCAGGCCGCAATTGCCTTGATGAGATTACCGGCATGGGCACCCTTTTTCTGTGCCCCATCGGTTGCGGTTGCCATAAGGCTTACCTTTCCGTCTGTCTCGGAAATGATCACGACAACGCCCTCACCCAGTTTTTCCTTCAGCTGGTCACCAAGGTTCCGAAGGCCGTTCATATCAACATCCTTGACCCGGATCGCCAGAACCTTTACGCCGTTTACGGTCTTTACCTGTTCCATGACATCGCCCATGGCCTCGTTGGCAAGCTTGCTCTTCAACTTCTCATTTTCGGAATGAAGCTCCTTTATTT
>CAKRJM010000210.1 GCA_934351765.1 uncultured Lachnospiraceae bacterium
GGGTCGCATCGATGCTGCGCCCTTCGTCTCTGGCCGCCTGGACCAGCCGCTTTCCCGGAGCCGAATCGGGACTTACGACTGCAAGAACCTTATCCGTATGGACCACATTTCCATATCCAATGTTGATGAGTTTTCCCATCGTTCCACTGATCCTTTCTCCGCCCTCACAGTCCGGAATTCACTGTTTTCTGTCTCGTTTATTCCAGGTTCTGGATCTGCTCCCGGATCTTTTCGATCTCGGTCTTCAAATTGATGGCCGTTCCGGAAATCTCCAGATCATTGGCCTTGGAGAGGATCGTATTGGCCTCCCGGTTCATTTCCTGGGCAATGAAATCCAGTTTCCGGCCCACTGCACCGCCGGCAAGAAGTGCAGACTTCATGGTGTCAATATGGCTGCGGAGCCGTACCGTTTCCTCATCCACACAAATCTTATCGGCAAACAGTGTCACCTCCGCCGCGATCCGGTTTTCATCAATCCCGCTTCCGTCCAGAAGCTCGTTCACCTTATCCTCCAGCTTTTTCCGGTATTCCGTAAGGATTGCCGGGGAACGTTTCTCGATCTCGCCGACCCAGCCGGTCATGGCATCCAGCTTTCCGATCAGATCCAGTTTCAGATGTTCGCCCTCTTTTGTCCGCTGGTCCACGAATTTCTCCATAGCGCCGTTTACGGCCTCGGAAAGAAGCTGCCAGAGCTCCTCTTCATCCTCCTCGCCCTGTCCGGCGGTGATCACCTCCGGATAACGGGAAAGCGCCGATACCTTCACATCATTTTCCAGTTCGAACTGTCTGCTCATCTGTGAAAAGATATCCATATATTCTTTCGCAAGTGCTTCATTATAGACCAGGTTTACCGCTTTTTCCGAGAAGGTTTCACAGGTGATATAAAGATCCACCTTTCCTCTCTGGACATCCTTTTTCAAAAGGTTCCTGATCTCAGCCTCAAAGGCATTGAATTTCTTCGGCATTTTGATACTCAGATCCAGATACCGGTGGTTTACCGATTTCATCTCCACCGAAATCTTATAGTCTTCGTTGACTGCCTCATATCTGCCGAAGCCTGTCATACTTTTTATCATGTTCGATTCCCTCCGAACAGGCATAAATTCCTATTTTTATATTTTCACATAATCTATCTTATTATAGTTCATTCCAGCAGGCAAGTCAACTTGCATTTTCCTATGGTTTCCATTAAAATATGATAGAGCACTCTGTGCGGAGCAATCCGGTATCAAAGGGAACCAAAAACCTTTTGGCTCCAACATCTTAGAAGAAAAAAGAAAAAGAAAAAGAATGGAGATAGAAATATGGCACTTGACGGAATCGCAATCGCCTGCATGGCAAAGGAAATCAGAGAACGCCTCACCGGCGGAAAGATCACCAGGATCGCCCAGCCGGAAACCGATGCGCTCATGCTTACCATAAAGAATCAGAAGGACACCTGGAAGTTATTTGTCTCCGCCGGAGCAAGCCTTCCCCTTGTCTACTTTACCGAGACCAATAAACCGAATCCCATGACCGCCCCCAATTTCTGTATGCTGCTGCGCAAGCACATCGGCGGCGGCCGCATCACCGGCGTTTCCCAGCCCGGACTGGAGCGGATCCTGATCTTTGAGATCGAACATTTAAACGAACTGGGTGATGTCTGCAAAAAGAAGCTCATCGCTGAGTTCATGGGAAAGCACAGCAATCTGATCTTCTGTCAGGAGGACGGCACCATCATCGACAGCATCAAGCATATTCCCGCATCAGTAAGCTCTGTCCGTGAGGTTCTTCCCGGCCGTCCCTGGTTTATCCCGGACACCATGAACAAGCAGGATCCTTTAACAGTTTCCGAAGCTGTTTTTTCACAGGTTCTTTCCGAAAAGCCCATGCCCCTCGGAAAAGCGCTGTACACCGGCTTTACCGGTTTAAGCCCGGTCATGGCCGAGGAGATCTGCTATACTGCTTCCCTGGACAGCTCCCTTTCCGCCAACGCGCTCTCGGAGATGGAAACCGTTCACCTGTACCACATTTTCTCCCAGTTCATGGACGATGTAAAAACCGGAGCCTTTTCTCCCTGCATTGCTTATGACGGAGCACTTCCGGTGGAGTTTTCCGCCCTGCCGCTGTGCCATTTGACGTCCTACGAAAAAAAGCCATACTCTGACATGAGTACGGTTCTGGAATCCTATTATGCATCCAGAGAGGCCATGACCAGGATCCGTCAGAAATCCGCAGAGCTCCGTCATACGGTCCAGACCGCCCTGGAACGAAACCGGAAAAAGTACGATCTCCAGCTCCGCCAGCTGAAGGATACGGAAAAACGGGATAAATTCCGGGTTTACGGCGAGCTGATCAATACCTACGGATACGGTCTGGAACCAGGTGCAAAAACGCTGGAGGCTCTGAATTATTATACCAACGAAACCGTAAAAATCCCTCTGGACGACACCATGACGCCCCAGGAAAATGCCAAACGCTATTTTGATAAATACGGAAAGCTGAAACGAACCTGTGAAGCCTTAACAGAGCTTACAAGAGAAACAAAGGAGGAGATTGACTACCTGGAAAGTGTCTCTGCTTCGCTGGACATTGCCCGAAATGAAGAGGATTTAACTCAGATCAAGGAAGAGCTGCGGGAATCCGGCTTCGTCCGGAAACGGAATCCCCGCGATAAAAAACCGAAGATCACCAGCGTGCCCTTCCACTACGTATCCTCCGACGGCTATCAGATCTATGTAGGGAAAAACAATCTTCAGAACGAAGAGCTTACCTTCAAGTTTGCCTCCGGAAACGACCTCTGGTTCCATGCCAAAGGAATCCCCGGCTCCCACGTGATCGTCAAAACCGATGGGAAGACCGTCGATCAGCTTCCAGACCGCCTCTTTGAAGAAGCCGCCGCCCTGGCCGCCTGGTACTCCAGGGGCCGCGGAAACGATAAGGTTGAGATCGACTATGTGGAGAAAAAACAGGTAAAAAAAGTAGCCGGAGCCAAACCCGGCTTCGTGATCTACCACACCAACTATTCCATGGTTGCAGAACCGTCCGTGAAGGGTCTGCGGGAAGTGGAATCATAACCACCGCCAGACACACCAAAAAAGGGAACGACCGATTCTGTCTGATTCGGCCATTCCCTTCTTTCTTTTACCTAGTCTGCCGTCTTATTATAAGCCTCGATTCCCATTG
>CAKRJM010000211.1 GCA_934351765.1 uncultured Lachnospiraceae bacterium
GAAAAGAGCCGCCGGCAGGCGAAGAAGCTCCAGGAGAAAGAGCTGTTTGACCAGACCATGCGGGACGAGGCTATTGTGCCCACCTACCGCGAGGGAACAGGAAGCTGGGCTACGGTGCTTCTGCTGGCAGTGGGGCTGGTTGTCGGTGTTCTGTTTACCTATTTCCTGCTTCTGCCGGTGAAGGAGCGGAAGCTGAATGCCGATTTCAACAGCGGGATCTTATCGTACAATGAGAAGATTTCCGAGCGTGATACGACGATCACCAGCCTTCAGGGGCAGATCGATTCCCTGAATAATGAGAAGTCCAGTCTGGAGGGTGAGCTGTCTGCCTACACCGGAGAGGGCGGCATCATCAACGAATACAACAAGCTGCTCAATGTGCTGAAGCTGAAGGCGGACGGCGATTATATCGGCGCCATGGATTCGCTGGAGTCCATTGATTCCAGTCTGGTGACCAATGAGACCTTCCAGAGTGTGTACCAGTCCCTGAGTACCGAGTTCAACGACAGTGCTGTTCAGAACCTCTTTGCCATCGGCAAGGCGGCTTATGATGCAAGAGACTGGGATAAGGCGCTTACCTACTTTGCGAAATGCCTGGAGAAGCAGCCGGATTATCCGGAGGTGATCTTCTATACGGGGGTCTGCTACCAGAACAAGAGCGACTGGCCGACAGCCGTGGAGTATTATAATCAGCTGATCAATAATCCAGCCTATTCGTCCACTGTCTGGGGACAGCAGGCGGCGGCTCAGAGAGGCTATTAAAGACAAACGAAAAAAGAACAGAGAAACGAAAGAGAAGACCGTGTACGGAAACGTATGGGGTCTTCTTATATTTTATGAAAAACGGATGTGAACCATAACGATATTGGAACAGGAGGTATAAAAATTGGAACAGGGGACATGCTGGAAAATGAGGGGGAATGTGCTGTATGTACAGATGCCCGGAGAGGTGGATCATCACAGCAGCGACGAGATCAAGGAACAGATCCGAAGGGCGCGGGAGATCCAGCGGATCCGCAGTCTGGTATTTGATTTTAAGGATACGCAGTTCATGGACAGTGCGGGGATCGGTATGCTGCTTGGGCGGTACAAGGAACTGCGGGCAGCCGGCGGAAGTGTTTATGTACGTCATGTTCCGCCGAGGCTTTCCAGGATCCTGGAAATGTCCGGGATCTATCAGATCATCGGGGACTGGGATGAGCGGACCATAGAGGGAGGAGAGTGACATGGAGGAAAAGAAAGTATTTGGTGAAACGGAGCAGGAAACGGAATGGGGCAGGAACGAGCAGGAAACGGTGGAAATTGCCTTTGAGAGCCGGTCAAGAAACGAGCAGTTTGCCAGAGTGGTGACGGCTGTATTTGCGGCCCGGCTGGATCCGACGGTGGAGGAGCTGGACGATATTAAAACAGCCGTATCGGAGGCTGTGACAAATGCAATTATCCACGGATATGAAAATCGGAAGGGGATTGTACATATGAAGCTGACGATCCGTGACCGGATCCTGTCGGTGGAGGTACGGGACGATGGCGTAGGGATCGAGGATGTGAAGCGTGCCATGGAGCCGCTTTATACCTCGAAGCCCTCCAGAGAACGGTCTGGCATGGGATTTTCCTTTATGGAGGCTTTTATGGACAAGGTGGAAGTGGAATCGGCACCGGGAGCGGGAACTGTCGTGACCATGGAAAAGGAGCTGGGGCGGAGGAAGTAATGGACGAGACCATGGAGCTGATCCGACGGGCACACGAGGGGGATAAAGAGGCAAGGGACAGACTGGTATCGGAAAATACAGGGCTGATCTGGAGCGTGGTGCGCCGCTTTCTGGGAAGAGGGGCGGAGTCGGAGGATCTGTTTCAGATCGGAAGCATCGGGCTTTTAAAGGCTATTGACAAGTTTGATCTGGGCTTCGAGGTGCGGTTTTCCACCTATGCGGTACCTATGATCACCGGCGAGATCAAGCGGTTCCTGCGGGATGACGGGATGATCAAGATCAGCCGCTCGGTGAAGGAGCTGGCAGTAAAGGCAAGAAGGGAACGGGAGCGGCTTGGAACAAAGCTGGGGCGGGAACCGACCCTGTCGGAGCTGGCCGGTTCCATGGAGGTGGAACCGATGGAGCTGGCGGCTGCGCTGGAAGCCGGGGCAGAGGTGGAATCCCTTTATAAGACCATTTACCACGGGGACGGGAGTGCCATCAGCCTTATCGACAAGCTGGAGGATAAAAATCGGGAGGATGAGGAGGTTCTGGACAAGCTGACGGTCCGGCGGCTTCTGCGGGAGCTTCCGCCTCAGGACGCCAGGCTCATTATCATGCGCTATTATATGGACAAGACCCAGACGCAGGTGGCGAAAGAGCTGGGGGTATCTCAGGTGCAGGTTTCCCGCATGGAGAAAAAGATCCTGGGTACCATGAGAAAGAAATTCTGAAAATGTGTTTCGGATGTATAAAGGACGGTGGCCGGGACCATACTACTCTCAGGAAGGAGTGGTTCTATGAGTACGAAAAAATGGCTTTTTGGGCTTTTGATCCTGGCGGCAGTAACGGTGATTGCACTGTATGCGATTTACCGGATGGGACAGGACGGACAGAGCCGCGGAATGCTTGTGGAGGTTATGCAACATGCGGGAGAAAAGGTGGGGAAAACCACAGACCGGTTCATGAAAGAGGCGAAAAACTGTGCAGAGAAAACGATTGACTCTGTCGGAAAGGCCATGGGCTGTCATGAGTGAGGTCGTTTATTTAAAGCTGTCTCAGAATACGGAGGTCCATGAGCGGGAGGTGTTTCTGTCTCAGCTGGGGGAGCTGTGGTGCCGCAATAAGTCCATTGAGAACCGCTGTCTGGCACTCAAGGTCCTTCATGTGCCTTCGGAAAAGCCGGAGCGCTATGTGCTGTCGGTTATGGAGCTCATTGAAAAGCTGGAGAAGATCTCCGATCAGATTGAGGTAAACAGTATCGGTGAGACGGACTGCATCATTGATTATCAGCCGAAGCCCCGTGCCGGACAGGTCTGGGAATGGATAAAAACGGCGGCAGTCTGCCTGATCACGTTTTTCGGCGCAGCCTTTGCCATCATGACTTTTAATAATGACGGAAATGTGGGCGAGCTGTTTGCCATGATCTATGAGGGAGTCATGGGGCAGAAGCCGCAGGGAG
>CAKRJM010000212.1 GCA_934351765.1 uncultured Lachnospiraceae bacterium
AAATCAGGACCGACAAGAGGAGTCAGGCATGAGAGAGCGTAAAATCCAAGGTCGAAAACAGACGAGAGGAATCCGGGCAGTGGCCTGGTGTCTGGCCGTAATACTGTTACTTGGTGCGGCGCTTACGCCGGTCGGAACCGTCTTTGCAGCGCCGCCTGGCGGGATCTGGGACGGAGAATCCGTCAGTATACCGAAGACGGATGAGAACGGAACCTTTCTTATCAGCACCGGAGCAGAGCTTGCATGGTTTGCCAAAGAGGTCAACAGCGGGAACGGACGGATCAATGCCAGACTGGAAAAAAACATTTATCTTAATAATTATAATACCAGATATCTCTGGATGATGATCGGCGATACGACAGCACATCCATTCCGCGGAAGCTTCGACGGTAATGGAAAGCGGATCAATTATATGCGGGTACGGATCACCACGGACGATATGAGCCGCCCCTATGGCGGTCTGTTCGGTGTCATTGACGGCGGCGTGGTAAAAGACCTGACAGTCATGGGAAGTGTGGAGCATGCGTTCGGTAATTATGGAAAATTCGGGGCATATGACGAAACAGCCTGCGGAAGCGGTGCCATTGCCGGATATTTGAAAAACGGCCAGATCATCCGCTGCACCAATAAGACCACAACGACTATGGAAGGGGAAACCATGAACCGCAATGCCGGCGGAATCGTCGGGCTTTGTAAGGGACAGGTGATCCGCTGCGTGAACCAGGGTGTGATCACCACGCAGGTCCATATGGCACAGAATCAGATCGGCGGAATCGTCGGGCTGCTTTATGGTGAACAGGCACAGATTCTTTATTCTGTCAACAAAGGTGAGGTACAGGGCTATTTCACCGTTGGAGGAATTGCCGGAGCAGTTAAGTACGGCGCAGAGATCCGAAGCTGCTGTAACTACGGGACCATTGTGGGAAACAGTATCCTGGGTGGAATTGCCGGGAAGATCGGCGGAACAGGAACGGCCTCAGACGGAACGGCAAAGCAGTCGGTGATTTCCACAGTCTATAACCTGGGCTCCATCGAGGGCGGCGATATAACGAATTCTCCATCCCACATGGGAGGAATTGTCGGGGAAGCCGGGTATGATGACTGGAAAGAAGAGGAGCTTCCGCCCATGCCGGTGATCGAGACAGGCTATTCCACCGCAGTTTATGAAAGTACCGTGTTTGACATGCGGGGAGCGGTGATTGGATATTTCAAGAGCGGCACCGCAGGAAGACTGTATGGATTACAATACGGAAAGCTGCAGCCGATTGCCCAGAAGGATATCAAGGGCACAACGCTTTCGGGTGAGGTGGCGTTAAAGACGGAAGCCGACATGAAAAAAGCACTGTTTGTACGGAGGCTTGGAAATGCCTTTGCTTTACCGGATGGATCGGATACAGAAAATAACGGATATCCCCGGTTTGTATGGCAGGGGCAGACCTCGGAGCTGGCGAAGCAGGTTGATGAGGCACTTTTAGAGCTGAAGGGCTGGCTCAGTGAGGAAAACCGGGCAAAATACGGGACAGCCTATCAGGAGCTGGAACGGATCGTAGCCTCTTATGAAGAAAAGCTCAGTCTGATCGACAGCGAAAAGGCACTGGAGGAGCTGATGGAGAGCGCCAGAGAGGAGCTTTCCGCGGTGAAGCCAGGCTCACAGGTGGATTCGGAACTGGCAGAAGCCATTGACCAGGGAATTACGGCACTGGAGGAGTATCGGGACAGTCTTTTAGAAGCACATGAGGATCTTAAGGAAGAAGAGAAAAAGGAACTGGACTTCTATGTAACGGATTACAGTGAACAGCTTCAGAATGCGAAGGATTCAGATGAAGTAAAGCGCCTTGTCCGGAATGGAAAAGATGATATGGATCTGTATATTGCAGCCTGTGAGGAGGCCAAGCGGATCGAGGAGGTACGCCGCAATGCGGTAAATACTCTGAATGCCTATCGGACAGAGGAGCAGGAGGAGCCATGGGCGTCCCAGATCCAGGAGGCAAGGAGCACCGGCATCGAAAAAATCCGGGCAGCGGAATCCGTTTCCGGAATCACGGAGGCTTTGAATGAGGCAAAGGCGGCCATCGATCAGGTTCTGGAGCAGGTCCCCGATGAGGACGCATGGGACGGAGTGACCAAAACGGAGCCGAAGTCCGATGAAGAGGGCGTTTATCAGATCACCTCCGGTGCGGAGCTGGCATGGTTTGCGGAGCTGGTAAATAAAAGCGGAAGCCGGACAACGTTTCAGGCGGTTCTTTGTAATGATATTAATCTGGGAAATCAGGAATGGACCCCCATCGGAATGAAGCAGAACGTGTATCGGGGCAGCTTTGATGGCGGAGGCTATAAAATCCGCGGTCTGCTTGTAACAGAAGCTGAGAATTATGCCGGACTGTTCGGAATCGTATACGGAGATGAGAAGGATTCCATCCGGGATCTGACTGTGGCGGGAACGGTGAACTGCTCCAACCGTGTCCAGTATGCCGGAGGACTGATCGGTTATATTTACGGAAAAAACGATGGACAGCGTCCCAGTGTTCAGGACTGTCACAATGAAGCCTCGGTGACAGTCAGGGAGGTTCGGATCAATTCCTCTGCCATTGGAGGTATCGCCGGCCGGGCGGAGTTCACCTGGTTCCGGAACTGCTCCAATACCGGAACTGTCTCCTTTCCAACGGAGGGAAAGGGCGGGATCCATTATTATGCCGGAGGCCTGATCGGAAGCACCGGTCTCAGTATAAGCCTTCGCCGTTCCTATAACAGCGGATCGGTGCAGGCAGATTCCAGTGCCGGGGGACTGGTCGGAAAGCTGGCAGGCTCCGGAGCGAAGGTGACCTCCTGTTATAACAGCGGCGAGGTGAAAAGCAAGCGTTATGCCGGAGGTCTGGTCGGACAGATCGGCAGTGAGGCAGCCGGAAGTCAGGTGAGCTGGTGCTATAACTGCGGGCCGGTCAACTTAAATATCAACGGCAGATACATGGGGGCCATTTTCGGAGGCATGGAAACCGGAGATTATGAAAACCTGTTTGCCTTAAAGCGTTCCGATCAGCCAGACCGTGCCATGGTCGGATATTCAGCTGATTTTACATCTCCAGGTTATTTCCTGTCGGCTGCGGAGCTTCAGAGCGATGAGTATTTAAACAGCTTAAAC
>CAKRJM010000213.1 GCA_934351765.1 uncultured Lachnospiraceae bacterium
GCCCTCCGCACAGACTGTTACGGGAGCTCCGTCCGGCTCAGGCAGAAACCATTCCGATTTTTCCGGATCTGCCTGATCATCTGTCCCTTTGCTTCCCTGATGCTCTGTCTCTCTGCCGCCTGTTTCCGCATATTCCACACCGTTCGCAGCCTCTGTTTTCCGTTTTTCCGGTACAGTCCTCCCGATCACGATCTGTTCATATTCCCTTCTCGCGGTAAGTCCGCCGGGAAGCATGACCTGCCGTCCGGTCTGTTTTTCCAGAAGCCCCAGTACGCTGTCCGTATGGCGCATGGTCAGATCCTTTAAGCTCCCTGTCAGCCGGGAAACCGCCGCCCGGATCACCAGCCCTGCCCGGACATGGCTCAGCCTTTCCAGTTCCTTTGCCGGAAGAGACATCTGCTCGGCAGCATGCACTGCACCGTGCCGCTCCAGCCAGGCCTTTGCCTGCTGCTCCTCCTCCTGCCCGATTTCCCCTAACAGCGCGGCCGCCCGGACGATGTGTACCGCGGCCTCCCGGTTAATGATCTCCGCCTCCGGCATGATCCGCTTTCTTATCCGGTTCCTGCTGTATTCCACCGACTCATTGGTGCTGTCCCGGCAGAACGGGATCTTCCGCGCCTCCAGCCACTCCTCGATCTCCTCCCTGCTGCTGGAAAGCAGCGGACGGATCAGCATCCTCCCCGGCCCGAATCCGGTTTTTGCCTCCATGCCGGAAAGTCCCTTCAGTCCGCTCCCGCGCAGCAGATGGAACAGCACGGTCTCCGCATTATCATTCAGGTTATGAGCAACGGCCGTGATCCGGCTTCCGGTCTCCTCCATGACCTTCTGAAAGCTTTCCCGCCGCACCATGCGCCCGGCCTCCTCTTCGGTCAGATGCTGTTCCTTTGCGATCATCGGCACATCACAGGAAAACCCATGGAAGGGAATCTTTAAGGATTCACAGTACTTCCGTACAAAGGCCTCGTCCCGGTCTGCCTCCGCTCCGCGGATCCCGTGGTTCACATGGACCGCCTCCAGCCGGATCTCCAGCTCCCCGGACAGCTCCGCGAGCATCGTAAGCAGGCAGATGGAATCCGCCCCGCCGGAAACTCCGACGACCACCGTTTCCCCCGCCTGTAAAAGCTGCTCCTGCGCAATAAACCTCCGTACCTTTGAAAGCATGGCTGTGTTCCTTTCTGTGTATATAAAAGCCCCGGAACCGCAATCTCCGGGGCTTTTCCTGTTCTGCATGAACGATGCTTATCCTTCTTCTGCTATCATAGCATATGCAGCTTTTTAATGCAAGCTGCCGCGATCATTTGATACCGGCCTTCACGCCCTCCAGATCCCCACTGCCAGCACAGTCATATCATCCCGGCACAGTCCGTCGGATTCCTTCGCCAGGCGCAGGATCTCATCTGCCGTATCCTGAAGATTTTCCCCGGATGTGCATGACAGGATCTCCCTCATGGTCTCCTCCTTGTCTTCGCCCCGAAGGGCGTCCAGTACACCGTCAGTGACCATAATGATCTTATCGCCGTCGGAAAGGGAAATTTCCACGCTTTCCGGAGCCGCCTCCTTCAATACTCCAGCCGGCAGGGCCGCCGCCCGGATCGTGTCGATATGGCGCCCCTTTTTAATGAAGGTCGTCACGCCTCCAGCCTTCACAAACTCACAGACTCCCGTGTAAAGATCCGCCACTGCCAGATCTACGGTAATGGGACGCTGTTCCCGCTCCTTTAAAAGCAGGACTGCATTCATGAGACGCAGCGCCTGTTCCAGGCCGAAGCCGCCGGACATGAGACGCTCCGCCAGCTCCATGACCACCTCACTGTCCCGAAAGGCCTCTCTGCCGGAGCCCATGCCGTCCGCCACGCCGAACAGAAGCTGGCTGTCGGGAAGCTTGCAGAAGGTGAAATTATCCCCGGAAACAGCGGCGCCCTCTCTGGATGCCCGGGCGATCCCATGGAGCATCATGTAAGCCGGTGCCTTGATCAGATGGATCGTACAGGTTTCCCTGGCAATGATCCGCCGGCTCTCCAGCGACGGCAGAAACGGCTCTCCAGTGATCCTGCTTACCATCTCCGCCAGCTCCCGCACCGTCATGCAGCGGTTCCCCATGGCATGTACCGTAAGGTATGCTTCCCTCCTGCCGTTTTCCTGCTCCAGGATCAGGATCCGTTCCGCCCGCACCCGCCTCATGCGCAGCTCCCGTCGGATCCGGTCACGGAATTCCGGCGACAGATCCTTTACCGAATCCAGCTCTCCGGAAAGCTGCCCCAAAATCCGTTCCACCTCCAGAAATCCCTCCGCCACGGCCTCCCGGCATTCCTCATACCGCCCGCGCCAGACTGTTTCTGTCCGTTCCCGTTCTTTTCCGTTTTCCTTCTTCTGTCCCGGCAGAACCGGAATTCCCTCTTCCACCACGCACTCATCTTCCGCCGCCGTGATCCCGGCACTGTTACACTGGCACAGCGTTTTTGCCAGCCGTTCCATCGCCTCCGACACGGCCCGCACCCGTCCTGCCGCCATCCGCTCCTTTCCCGGAAAATCAAAGAACATGGGCTGGACCGGTTCCTTCCGGACCGGTTCCCGGTGGCAGAGACTTCCCGGTGTCATAAGAAACACGGCTGCCGCCGTCAAAAGGCAGATGCCTTCCTGTCCAACAGCCTCCGGCAGATACAGCATTCCGACGGCTGCCGCCCCCGCCAGATACCCCAGCGTACTGGCCCCCTTTCCAAGGCTTCGAAACAGCCCTGAAAGAACGCCGGTGAGGCAGAATACTCCCATAAAGGAAATATCACCCAGCCAGATGGTTTCCATGATCCCGCAGCAGGTCCCGGCCACCGCACCGACACCTGCCCCAAACCGATACCCGGTATATAAAATGCTGAAATAAAAGCCTGTCCGCACAAGAGCCGCCGCCGTCCCGCCCTTTTCCAGCACTGCCGTCAAAAACAGTCCGAGCGCAATGGCCATCCCCGCCCGGAGCCATGTCTCTCTCTTCATTCCCATACCTCCCTGAGAGACTATTATAGCCGGTTGAAAACGGAAAGGCTGTCGAACGGTGGCGGCGGGACAGGAGAAGTTTTCGCGTTTTTTCGCACTGCAAGGGGCGCCGGAGAGGTTTCTTCAATGACTCGCCTCCAC